>NZ_JACARU010000008.1:140164-200204 GCF_013386425.1 Cedecea sp. P7760
AGAGCGATCGTCGGGAACGCCCCCGAATGTTTGGGTGATAGCCGGTGGGTTTACCGCTTTAGCGGCGATGAGCTCGCCGGGCGCCGGGGCTGTTCGGGGGATGGCGTTATCCCCCGGACACGTTCACCGTGCGCTGAAAGTGCAGGGGAAGCAGATCTCAAGGTGAACGGAACTTCATCCGTTTTCCCATAGAAAATATCATATGAGCCAGCATCAATGATGCCGCCGCCATTCAACATATCCTGCTGCACAGCACAAATCCCACAGCATATTCGCCAACAGTGGCCAGGCTTACCGGGTTTGCACGGCGTTATTTGTAGCGCTATGGTTAGCCTCTTTTCAAAAGCATTCAGCAGACCCACGTTATGACGTTTTCACTTTTCGGCGACAAATTTACCCGCCATGCAGGCATTACCCGCCTGATGGAGGATCTCAACGACGGCCTGCGCACGCCCGGCGCCATCATGCTTGGCGGCGGTAACCCTGCGCAAATCCCGGCGATGAACGACTACTTCCAGCAGCTGCTTTCCGAGATGCTGGCCAGCGGCAAACTGACCGACACGCTATGCAACTACGACGGTCCGCAGGGGAAAAGTGAACTGCTAAAATTGCTTGCCGGAATGCTGCGCGATGAACTGGGTTGGGACATCGAACCACAGAATATTGCACTAACAAACGGCAGTCAGAGCGCGTTTTTCTACTTGTTTAACCTTTTCGCCGGACGTCATGCGGATGGCCGCACCAAAAAGGTGCTTTTCCCGCTGGCGCCGGAGTACATCGGCTACGCGGATGCCGGGCTTGAAGAAGATCTGTTTGTCTCCACTCGCCCGAACATCGAACTGCTGCCAGAAGGCCAGTTTAAGTACCACGTTGACTTCGAACATCTGCATATCGGCGAAGATACCGGCATGATTTGCGTATCACGCCCGACTAACCCGACCGGCAACGTGATAACCGATGAAGAGCTGATGAAGCTGGACGCGCTGGCCAACCAGCACGGTATTCCGCTGGTTATCGATAACGCTTACGGCGTACCGTTCCCCGGCATTATCTTTAGCGAAGCCCGCCCGCTGTGGAACCCGAACATCATCCTGTGCATGAGCCTGTCCAAGCTCGGCCTGCCGGGAAGCCGCTGCGGAATCATTATCGCGAACGAGAAAATCATCTCCGCGATCGGCAACATGAACGGTATTATCAGCCTGGCGCCGGGCGGGATTGGCCCGGCTATGGCCTGCGAAATGATTAAGCGTAACGATCTGCTGCGCCTGTCCGAGACGGTTATCAAGCCGTTCTACTACCAGCGCGTGCATGAAACTATCGCCGTTATTCGCCGCTACCTGTCGCCGGAGCGCTGCCTGATTCACAAACCGGAAGGCGCTATCTTCCTGTGGCTGTGGTTTAAAGACCTGCCTATCACCACCGAACTGCTGTACCAGCGCCTGAAAAAGCGCGGCGTGCTGATGGTGCCGGGCGATTACTTCTTCCCAGGCCTGGATAAGCCGTGGCCGCACACTCACCAGTGCATGCGCATGAACTATGTGCCGGAGCCAGAAAAAATTGAGGCGGGGGTGAAAATCCTGGCCGAAGAGATTGAGCGAGCCTGGGCGGAAGCCGGGTAACGAGCAGCAATAGAAAACGGGGCTCAAGGCCCCGTTTTTTTATCTCACCACTAAAGCGTCGTACCCTTTCCAGCGGTAGTTCAGCATCGAAATTCCCCAGCAGGCGATAAACAGCCCGACGACGACAAATCCTGCGTTGCCGAGGTTATCGTTGAGCGCGCCAACCCACGACCAGATACCGTCCTCAAGCCCGAACTTGTCCGCCAGCAGGCCCAGCGCCTCGAGGCCGCCGATAAACAACGCCACCACCACAGAAGTGCCGGTAATCGTCATATTGTAGTAAAGCTTGCGCTGCGGCTTGTTGAAGGCCCAGCCGTAAGCGCCAACCATAATCACGTTGTCGAGGGTATCGATCAGCGCCATGCCGCTGGCAAACAGCGCCGGGAACACCAGAATCGACCAGATAGACATCCCGCTGGACGCGCTGGCGGCAGAAATGCCCAGCACGCCGATTTCGGTGGCGGTATCAAAGCCCAGGCCGAACAGGAAACCGACCAGATACATGTGCCAGCTTTTGCCGATCAGGCGGAAAACGGAGTTAAACAGCCAGCTCATCATGCCGCCGCCGGTCATTTCCGTCGCATCTGCCGCCAGCGGCTCGCCGCGTTTAAGCTGGCGGAAGTTACGCCACACGCCGCGTAAAATAACGAGGTTCACCAGCGCCATCGCCAGCAGGAAGCAGGCTGAAACAGCGGTGCCGATCACGCCGCCAACGTCGTGAAACCAGTCCATTCTTTGCTGGAAGGCCGCCGCCGTGGCCGCAATAGCGACAGAAGCCAGAATCACAATGCTGGAGTGGCCCAGCGAGAACCAGGCCCCCACGCCAAACGGGCGTTTTCCCTGCTGCATCATCTTGCGGGTCACGTTATCAATCGCGGCAATATGGTCGGCATCCACCGCGTGACGCAGGCCATAACACCAGGCCAGCAGGCTGGCCGCCATCAGCGCCGAGCTGTGGTTAAACGCCACCAGCGCCCAGGCCCATGCGGCAAAGTTAGCCGCCACTAAAACCGCCAGCAGCAGGCCGGCTCGTGGATTGTCACGAAGAACACGCATTAACATCTTTTTTATCCTTGTGGTGATTCAAATAGCGGGCAGCGGCAACCACTGCCTGCCCCAGGGAAAGCGCCCCGTCGCCGGCCGGAAGCCGCATCGGGAAGAGAGTTTTAAAATCGGAGAGGTAGAACGCGAGACGCTCGCGCAGCAGACGGTTGTGCAGCACGCCGCCACAACAGGCCACGGTGGTTACGCCGGTCAGCAACGCATGATGGCGAACCAGCTCAGCAAGGCCTTTCGCCAGCGCATCGTGGAAGGCCCAGGCCCGCGCGCCGTCCTCGCCCGGCCAGCCAAACCACTGCCGCCAGAACGCCGCGAGATCGAGATGACCGTTCACCAACGGCAGCGTGACCGGATGCAAACAGGGGCCCGCCTCCAGCGCCAGCGCCTCAAGGCGGCAGGCGGCTTCGCCTTCGTAGCTTTGCTGGTGGGGGGCACAGTTAAGCGCGGCGGCAACCGCATCAAACAGACGTCCGCAAGAAGAGGCCAACGGAGCGTTAACCCCGCGTGCCACGGCTCTAGCCAGCGGCTGCCAGTTCTGCGCCCTGACAGCTTCCGTTTCGGGAAAGCGCTGCCAGCCGGGCACAAACGCCTCGCACTGCGCCAGCAGGTTGCGCCACGGCTGCACGGCCGCCAAATCGCCACCCGGTAGAGCCACGGCAGGCAGTCCGCCAAGGTGTACGCAGCGGCGGTAATTCACCAGCAGGCATTCCCCGCCCCAAAGCCTGCCGTCCTCGCCATAACCAATACCGTCCAGCGCGAGAGCAATCACCTTGCCGCCGTTCAGCGGCCAGCCGTGTTCAGCCAGGCAGGCCGCCGCGTGAGCGTGGTGATGCAGCACTTCGCTGACCGGCAGCGCCATTTCACGCCCCAGCTGCGAGCTGCAGTAGCCGGGATGAGCGTCGAGCGCGACATGTTCAGCTGTAAAGCCGTAGATCTCGCTCATCAGCGCCAGCGAACGCTGCCATTGAGCCTCCACGCCTTCCTGAGCCAGATCGCCAAGGTGCTGGCTGAGCACCGCCTGCCCGCCGCGAACCAGGCAGAAGGTATTTTTAAGATCGCCGCCCAGCGCCAGAATCGGCGGCAGGTCTTTAAAGCCCGCAGGCAAAGGCAGTGCATCGGGCACAAAGCCCCGTGCACGACGCAGCATTTCGCCGCTGGGGCGCACAACGGAGTCGTCCATGCGCTGAAGAATGTCGCGGTTATGCAGCAGAAAGCCGTCGGCAATAGCCTCAAGATCCTGAAGAGCCTGGGCATTATCAACAGCTGGCGGTCTGCCGTTCAGGTTTCCGGAGGTCATCACCAGCGGGCCGCCGAAGTCCTGCGCCAGCAGGTGCTGGAGGGGATTGGCGGGCAACATCACGCCGATTTCATTCCGCCCCGGCGCCACGGCAGCGCTCAGCCCATGCAGGCAGTTGCTTGCCACCAGCACTACCGGCGCAGCGGGAGTTGAAAGCAGCGCCACGGCCTGCTCGGGCAGCCCTTCGGTCGTGGCAATCATCACCGCCAGCGGTTTGGCAGGCCGCTGCTTACGCGCCCGGAGGCGTTCAACGGCGGCATCGTTACGGGCATCCACGGCAAGATGAAAACCGCCGAGGCCTTTCACCGCAACGATTTTGCCCTCGTGCAGCGCGGCAACGGCCTGCGCAAGCGCCAGCTCGCCCTCGAGTCGTTGCTCTCCCTGCTGCCAGAAAATCTGCGGCCCGCAGTCCGGGCAGGCTACCGGCTGAGCGTGAAAACGCCTGTCCATCGGGTTGCGATATTCCTCATCGCAAGCCTTACAGAGCGGAAACGCCGCCATCACCGTGGACGGACGGTCATAAGGCATCGCGCGGATGATGGTGAAGCGCGGCCCACAGTGGGTGCAATTGATAAACGGGTAGCGGTATCTGCGGTCGGCGGGATCGTTCAGCTCGCGCAGGCATTCGGGGCAGGTGGCGGCATCCGGCACGATTTGGGTGTCCATCGCGCCGCTGCCGCTGTGGCGAATGCTAAAGTCCGCAGGCAAAACGTCCCAGGTCATGGGCTGCTGCACCACGCTGTCGATGCGAGCCAGCGGCGGGCAATGTGCGTAAAGCTCGCCCAGAAACGCTTCCGGGCTGGCCTCCAGGCGAACCACAACACCTTCGCCGTCGTTGCAGACGTCGCCCACCAGCTTAAGGCGCTGTGCGATTTGCCAGACAAACGGGCGAAAGCCAACGCCCTGCACTTTGCCGCGAATGCGGAGTACGGTGCCCCTCACCCTAACCCTCTCCCCATAGGGGCGAGGGGACAGATCGAGTTCAACCACAGCTTCTCCCATTTCTGAACGAGGAGAGACATCAGACTCAGATCTTCCCCCTATCCCTTCCAGGGAGAGGGCCGGGGTGAGGGTAAAAATCACGCTTCCACCGCCTCGCGCAGCCGCGCCTTCATGCTGTTGTAGGTCGTTTGCGCGTAGTTCTCGGCCCAGGCCTGATCCTCAATCGCGCTAACCTTCACCGCGCAATACTTGGTTTCCGGCGTTTTGGAGATCGGGTCGAGATTATCCTGCGTCAGTTCGTTACAGGCGCCAATCCACCACTGATAGGTCATGTAGACGGAGCCTTTGTTAATGCGCTCGCTCACGTCGGCTCGGCTGATAACCTTGCCGCGACGCGAACTTACCCAAACCAGCTGCCGGTCTTTAATACCTAACGCATCCGCATCCAGCGGGTTGATTTGCACAAAGCCGGGCTCGTCGGCGAGAGTTTGCAGCGCGGCACAGTTGCCGGTCATCGAGCGGCAGGAGTAATGCCCGACCTCACGCACGGTGCAAAGCACCAGCGGGTAGCTGTCGTCGGGAACTTCGGCTGGCGCGCGCCATGCGGCGGCAAACAGCTGACCTTTGCCTGTCGGCGTGTCGAATTTGCTCCCCTTGTAGAGATACGGCGTGCCGGGATGATCGAGCGTCGGGCAGGGCCACTGCACGTGCCCCATATCGCCCATTTTTTCGTAGGTTACGCCGTAAAACAGCGGGCACAGTTCGCGCAGCTCATCCCAGATTTGCTGGTTGTTTTCGTAGCGCATCGGATAGCCCATCGCCGTCGAAAGCAGGCTGATGATTTCCCAGTCGCGCTTCACGTTGTACTTCGGCTCAATCGCTTTTTCAAAACGCTGGAAGCCCCGGTCGGCGCAGGTAAAGACGCCGCCGTGCTCGCCCCAGGAGGTCGCCGGCAGCAGCACGTCCGCCACTTCGGCCGTTTTAGTCATGAAGATGTCCTGCACCACCACGAAGTCGAGCGCCTCAAACCCTTTGCGCACCAGGCCCAGGTCCGCTTCGGTCTGGAGCGGATCCTCGCCCATGATGTAATAGGCTTTAACCTTGCCCTCTATCGCCAGGTGCGGCACTTCGGTAATGCGCACGCCAACTTTGTCATCCATCACCGCCGGGTCGATGCCCCAGGCTTTGGCAAACTTCGCGCGAACCTCGGGATCGACCACATCCTGGTAGCCGGGGAACTGGTTAGGCAGCACGCCCATATCGCAGGCGCCCTGCACGTTGTTCTGTCCGCGTACCGGACCAACGCCGACGTTTTCGCGGCCCAGATTACCGGTGAGCAGCGCCAGGCTGGACAGTCCTTTAACCACGTCTACAGCCTGGCCAAACTGGGTCACGCCCATGCCCCACATGATGGTGGCAGAAGGCGCCGCGGCGAAGGTGCGCATCGCCTGGCGAACCTGCTGCGCGGGAATGCCGGTCAGGTGCTCGACGTCCTCTGGCGCATACCCCTTCACGGTTTCGCGGTAGGCATCCAGCCCTTCGGCATATTTGGCGACGTACTCTTTGTCGTACAGCTGCTCTTCCAGCAGCACGTAGCCAAAGGCGTTTACCAGCGCCATGTTGCAGCCGTTTTTGATTTGCAGATGCTGGTCGGCAATGCGGGCGGTTTCAATACGGCGCGGATCGCAGACGATAATTTTGGCGCCGTTGCTTTTGGCCTTAATTACCCGGCGCGCCACGATAGGATGCGAGTCGGCGCAGTTGTAGCCCACCACCAGCAGGCATTTGGAGTTTTCGATATCGCCGATGGAGTTGCTCATCGCCCCGTTACCCAGCGTCGCCTGCAGCCCGGCAACGGAAGGGCCATGGCACACGCGGGCGCAGCAGTCGACGTTGTTAGTGTTCAGCACCGCGCGGGCAAATTTCTGCATCACGAAGTTGGTTTCGTTCCCCGTTCCGCGCGAGGAACCGGTGGTCATAATGGCGCGTGGGCCAAACTGCTCTTTGATCGCCTTCAGGCGCGCAGCGGTATAGCTAATCACCTCTTCCCAGCTGACAGGCTGCAGCTTGCCGCCCTTCTCGTAGCGGATCATTGGCTGCGTCAGACGAGGGGTCAGCAGCTTGGTGTCGTTAAGAAAATCCCAGCCGTAGTAGCCTTTCAGGCAGAGTTCGTTTTGGTTAGTCACGCCCTCGGCCGCTTCGGCGCGAATGATTTTGTTGTTCTCGACGACCAGTTTCAGTTTGCAGCCTGCGCCACAGTAAGGGCAGACGCTGGTAATTTTTTTCATCAGTAACAGACCTGTTAAAAGTTGAAATGCATAGGGATTAGAAGGTCAGGGCCGCAGGGGCATCTAACGCAGCACGGCGACGTTTTTCCGCGCTCATTTGTTCCAGCCGGTTGCGGTCAACGCACAGAATGGCGTTGGTCGGGCAGGCTTCCAGACAGGCCGGGCCAGCCTCGCGGTGGTAGCAAAGGTCACATTTGTTGGCCTCGGCTTTTTCCGCCATCACGTTCAGCCCGGCACCGCTGTTGCGAATCACCGGCCGCACGACGACCTCCATCGCGCCATAAGGGCAGGCGACGACGCAGGTTTTGCAGCCGATGCAGCGTTCCTGCATCACGTGCACAAAGCCCTGGTCCCGGCTGATGGCGCCGTTAGGGCAGACGTTCGCGCAGGGCGCGTCCTCGCACTGGCGGCACATGGTGGCCGTAGATACGTTCACGCCTTTGATGACGTGAATGCGCGGCAAGAAAGTTTGTGGGGTCAGCGCCGAGCAGTCCTGGTTCTCCTGGTGGGAGACGACGCAGGCCACCTCACAAGTGCGACAGCCGATGCATTTGCTCGAATCGGCAATGATGAAGCGGTTCATCATAAACTCCTGCAATAAGTGTGTTATCGCAGGGGCTTATTCACAAACCGTGCCAGAAATTAAAAACCAATAATTTCAATGCATTGAATTGAAAGGATCAATAAAAGTAGATGACATCGACACTAATGACGATGTCATTAGTGACTTACAGACCTTCTGTTTCTTCCGCCGTCAGCTGGGCATACCCACCGTAACCGGACCACGTCGCCAGCCGCTGGTAAACCTGCTCCACTGCCGCTTTCACCGCCTCCGTCATCGGATAGTAAAAACCGACGATATCCGGCTGAATGCCGAGGAACACCACTTCGCCGACATCCTCTTGAAGCTGATCGACCAGATAATTAAGCGGCATGTTGTGGGTGGTCATCATAAACATCTCGGCGATGTCGTCCGGGTCGATGACGCGGATCTCGCCGGGATTGAGCATCATGTCGGTGGCATCGACAATCAGCAGCAGTTCCGGGTGCAGTTCGCGAATAGCAACCACGTCGTTTTCCGGCGCGCTGCCGCCGTCAATCACCACCCAGTCGCCCTGCGGAGAAGCCTGACACTTCTCGGCCAGCAGCGGGCCAGCGCCGTCGTCACCCATCATGCTGTTGCCTACGCAAAGCAGTACCTTAGTCATAGCGTCTCCTTACCATCAGGTAGATGGCGGGTTCTTGTTGAATGGCCTGCAGCATGTCGAGCAGCGCCTGGCTCCAGCCCTGCTGTTCAGCCGTTTGCGTCGGCTTAGCGGCATCCAACGCGCGGGCCAGCATCACCACGTGGTTCTGGTCGATAACGATTTCACCGTAGCGCGGCACGCCGTTCATTTTGCGCCGGGCCTCGCCGTCGGCCTCAAGCGTAGCTATCCACGCCTGATAAGCTTCAAGCGGGCAAACCAGGCTCTCTTTCAGGCAGTCGATCACCCCCAAATGGTGGCCAATAGCCAGGCTGTAATAGACCACCTGCTGGGCGTCAGCCGGGGTGTTGTCGTTCTCGTCGACAAACTTGCGGCTGAGCTGACAGAACACCACCGACTCGCTCATTACGCGCGCTCCTGATGAACCAGATGCTCAAGATTAGTGACGATTTCCGTCAGGCGTGGGTCGTTTTCCGCGCTCAGCCATTGCTGAACAGCATCGCCTCCGGCCGTCAGGTTAGTCATGTAGCTGTCGGCAATCTGGCGACCATAGCGGTAACCGGCCAGGCGACGAGCGGCGCGGTCAATGCGCACGCGCAGCGGCTGCACCATATCCGGATGCAGGATTTTTGCCGGTTCTACGTCCAGCTCGCTTGCCGGGCGGGCGTGGATTTTCTGCTCCAGCAGGCCAAGCGCCATCGCGAAGCCGTACAGCGTGGCGGCAGGGGTTGGCGGGCAGCCAGGGATGTAAACGTCGACCGGCACGATTTTGTCAGTGCCGCCCCACACGCAGTAAAGATCGTGGAAAATCCCGCCGCTGTTGCCGCAGGCACCGTACGAGATGCAGATTTTAGGATCGGGTGCCGATTCCCAGGCACGCAGCGCCGGAGAGCGCATCGCGCGGGTTACCGCGCCGGTAAACAGCAAAATATCGGCATGGCGCGGTGACGGAACAACTTTAATACCAAAGCGTTCTGCATCGAACAGCGGCGAAAGAGTAGCGAAAATCTCGATTTCACAACCGTTACAGCCGCCGCAGTCCACGCGGTAAACGTAGGCGGAGCGTTTGATGTTTTTCAGCAGCGACGCCTTCATGCTGGCGATAGATTCGTCCACCGTCATCGGCACCGGAATGCCGTTGTGGTCGCGCGGCCCCAGTAGGTTACTCATTAGCTGGCCTCTCTCATCTGACGGCTAAAGTCGATCCGGTCGGACGACACCAGGCTTTGCTGGCGCTTGCAGTCCGGGCAGGTTTCAAACGCCCCACGGCGGCTTTCCGCGCGGGAATCGCCGTTGTGCTCAAGCAGCGCAATGGCGTAGTCGATCTCTTTTTGCACGGCGAACGGGCGGCCACACTCGCGGCAGTTGCACAGCGGGAAGCTGGCCTGCTGCAGGAAGTCGGCTTTATTCCATACCGCCAGCTCGTACTGCTGCGAAAGCTTGATGGCGGCAGTCGGGCAAACCTCTTCGCAGCGCCCGCAGAAGATGCAGCGCCCGAGGTTAAAGCTCCACTGCAGTTGCCCGGCGGCAAGATCGGTCTCAACGCTCAGCGCATTGGACGGGCAGGCGTTAACGCAGGCGGCACAGCCGATGCACTGCTGCGGGTTGTGCTCGGGCTTGCCGCGAAAATTCGGGTCCACGGCAATGGGCTGGAGCGGATAAGACTCGGTTGCCACGCCGCCCTTGATGGCTTTTTTGATGAAGTTAAACATGCGTTTTCCTTGTTTGCCTGGTCTTAGAACAACCCCTCACCCTAACCCTCTCCCCTGAGGGGAGAGGGGACAGATCGAAGCAGGTTTTCCCCCTCTCCCTTCCAGGGAGAGGGCCGGGGTGAGGGTCAGTCACCGACCAGACATCAAAATTATTTCAGCGGCGAATTGGTGCGCTCAATGCTGTAGCGCTCCAGCTCTTTGTACGGCACCACCTGGCTTTTCTTCTTGCGCACGTCCACCACCGTCATGCGGTCGGTGCAGGAGTAGCAAGGGTCAAGGCTGCCGATAATCAGCGGGGCATCTGACACCGTGTTGCCGCGCAGCATGTAGCGCAGCGTTGGCCAGTTGGCGTAGGTCGCCGCCCGGCAGCGCCAGCGGTAAAGCTTCTGGTTGTCGCCGGTCATGCTCCAGTGGATATCGTCCCCGCGCGGCGCTTCCGAGAAGCCAAGCGCAAAGCGGTTTGGAATGTAGGTAAAACCATCCACGGCGAGCGGGCCACCCGGCAGGTTATCCAGCCCAAAATCAATCATGTTCAGCGCGGTGAAGACTTCGTTGATGCGTACTTTCAGGCGGGAAAGCACGTCGCAGCCGTCGAGGCTATGGACTTCCATCGGCAGCAGGCCGTAGCCCACAAACGGGTGGTCGGCGCGGGTATCTCGGGCGTGGCCGCTGGCGCGCACCATTGGGCCGACGTTGCTGAAGTCACGGGCGATTTGCGGGTCAAGGCGGCCAATGCCCACGGTGCGCTGCTCGATGTTCGGCGTGCTCAGCAGAATATCCACCAGATCTTTCACTTCCCGACGCATCTGCTGGGCGAGCTGGCGGGTCTGGATCATGTCGTCTTTCAGCAGGTCGCGGCGGATGCCGCCGATCAGGTTCAGGCCGTAGGTTTTACGCGCCCCGGTCAGGATCTCCGCCATCTTCATCGACATTTCGCGCACCCGGAAGAACTGCATAAAGCCGGAGTCGAAGCCCACGAAGTGACAGGCCAGGCCGAGGTTCAGCAGGTGGCTGTGCAGGCGCTCAACCTCCAGCAGGATGGCGCGAATCATCTGCGCGCGCTCCGGGACCACAATCCCCATCGCGTTTTCGACCGAGGTGGTATAGGCGGTGCTGTGGGCGAAGCCGCAAATGCCGCACACGCGGTCGGACAGGAAGGTGACTTCGTTGTAGCCCATGCGGGTTTCCGCCAGCTTCTCCATGCCGCGGTGGACGTAGAACAGGCGATAATCGGCGTCGATAATGTTTTCGCCATCGACGAACAGGCGGAAGTGGCCCGGTTCGTCAGAAGTGACGTGCAGCGGGCCAATCGGCACCACGTTGTTCTTTTTCGTGCCCAGTTCGTTAATGAACTCGTAGGTCTCTTTGTCGGTGGTCGGCGCCGGGCGCTGGCGGTAATCCATGCTGTCTTTACGCAGCGGATAGAGATCGTCAGGCCAGTCGTCCGGCAGCACCAGGCGGCGTTCATCGGGCAGGCCAACCGGCTGCAGGCCGTACATATCGCGGACTTCGCGCTCGCCCCAAACGGCGGCAGGCACACGAGGCGTGACGGACGGGAACTCCGGTTTGTCGGCGTCTACTTCCACACGCACGGTGATCCAGCACTTCACGCCGCTTTCCATCGACAGCACGTAATACACCGCATAGCTGCCGCACAGCTGGCGTTCATCGTTCCCAAACAGCACCGAAAGCCAGCCACCCTGCTGGTAGTAAAGCCATTCCACCACGTCCGGCAGCATGTTGAGCTTCACGGTGACGGTGATTTGATCTTTCGTCTGCCAGGCTTCGTCGAGCACGGCATTCGGGAATTGCTGATGCAGCGCGGCGAGATACTGTTGACCAATTTTTTCTTCAGACATCGATAAATTCTCTTAAATCACGCCGCCAGCAAGGAGACGAAGGCTAAAAAGGCAAAGCCAAAACCGGCCCAGGTAATGCGCGAGGTTTCCAGCATCCGCAGGCGCGCCATGCTGTTTTCAAACAGCGCGATAATCAGTACGCCCACCACCAGCTTGACGATGGCCAGCGCTACGGCGAGAACAAGTCCACCCCAGCTAAAGGCGCTCATTTGCCCCCACGGCAGGAACACGCCGACAAACATTTGCAGAACAACCAGCTGCTTGAGGGAAATACCCCACTTCAGCACCGCAAAACCCGCGCCGCTGTATTCAGACAGTGGCCCTTCCTGCAGCTCCTGTTCGGCTTCGGCAAGGTCAAACGGCAGCTTGCCCATTTCAATGAAGGTCGCGAAAGCGCAGGCGACGAAGGCCAGCCCCAGCGTCAGGCTTTGCGCCACCGGCCAGGCGTGAATAGCCCCGGCGATATTGCTGATGTGCGTGCTGCCCGCAACCTGAGCGGCCACCCACAGGCTAAGCAGCAGAATCGGCTCGACCAGCACGCCGAGCATCGCTTCGCGGCTCGCGCCAATCCCGGTGAACGGGCTGCCGGTGTCTAACCCGGCGATGGCGAAGAAGAAGCGGGCGATGGCGAACAGGTAAATTAAGGTGATCAGGTCACCTAATGACGGCAGCGGCGAGGCAATCGTCACCACCGGCAGCGCGGTGGCGATGGTCAGCATCACGCCAACCATCACGAACGGCATGAGGCGGAAAACCCAGCCGGCCGCGGCGGGCGCCACGCTCTGGCGACCCAGCAGCTTGAACAGATCCCGGTATTCCTGCAGCACGCCGGGGCCACGGCGGTTATGCAGGCGGGCTCGCGTCACGCGGGTAATGCCGGACAGCAGCGGCGCGGCAAAAAACAGCGCCAGCGCCTGGATCAGGGCAAATAAAAACGTAGTCATATCAGTTCCTCAGGCAACCATCGCCACCAGTAAGACCGCCAGCTCAACCATCGCGAGGCGGCGGAACGTGCCGGACAGGCACTCGCACTGCCAGCCGGGCATCCATTTCCCAGGGTTCAGGGTGTGGCGCAGCTTAAGCAAAGGCGCGAACGCCGCTTTTACCGGCTGGGCAAAGCCCGTCGCGGTGATCACCATCGCCTGTTCATGGTCGTAGCCGCAGACCCATGCCGAGCCGCGAGAGCGGTTTGGCAGGCGCTCGCCACGGAAAACGATCGTCAAAATAAACGGCAGCAGCGGAGAGGCGACCAGCAGCAGCGTCATCATTGGCTGAGAAACAGCGGTATGCGCCGTTTGCAGCGGCAGCGGAACGGCGTGCTGAAGCAAAGGCAGCAGCCACGGCGAAGCCACACCGGCCACAACGCAGCACGCGGCCAGCAACGCTACGCTCACGTTCATCAGCCACGGCGCAGAGCTCGCGTTTTCTGCTTCTTTGGTACGCGGCGCGCCCAGGAAAGTGACGCCATAAACTTTCGCCATGCACATCACCGCCAGCGCGCCGGTAATCGCCAGCCCAACGGCCAGCAGCGGGCCGATAAAGCGGCCGACAAACAGCGGCAGGCTGCCGAGACGGAAGAATGACTGATAGATAACCCATTCCCCGGCAAAGCCGTTCAGCGGCGGTAACGCGGCCATCGCCATCAGCCCGACCAGCATCGCCAGCGAGATAACCGGCATGCGTTTACCGATCCCGCCCAGTTTCTCGATGTCACGGTGTCCGGTACGGAACCAAACCGCGCCAGCGCCGAGGAACAGCGTGGTTTTAAACAGGCTGTGGTTGAACAGGTGATAAAGGCCGCCGGTCATGCCCAGCGCCACCAGCACCGGCTCATTCAGCGCGATACCGATCAGGCCGCAGCCCAGGCCCAGCAAAATAATGCCGATGTTTTCAAGGGAGTGATAAGCCAGCAGGCGGTTGATGTTGTGCTCCATCAGCGCGTAAAGCCCGCCGATAAACGCCGTAATCATGCCGACCACCACCACCAGCACACCCCACCACAGCGGCAAAACGTTGCTGATAAGCGAGAAGCACATGATGCCGTACAGGCCAATCTTCAACACCACGGCGGAGAACAGCGCGGCTGCCGGAGCAGAGGCATTCGCATGCGCCTGCGGCACCCAGCCGTGCAGCGGAATAATCCCGGCCAGCAGCCCAAAACCGAACAGCGCGAGGATCAGCACCGGCGTAGGCAGCGGCGCACCGGCGACAAGATGACGCAATTCACCGTAGCCCAGGGTGCCGTAGCGCTGCCACATCAGCCAGCAGGCGATGACCAGCAGCGCGGTGCCGAGGCGGCCCAGCGCAAACCACAGCTGCCCGGACTTCTGGCAGCCGGTCAGGAAGTAGCCTGCCAGAGAGATGATTTCCGCCATCGCCACCAGGGTGACGAAGTTGTCGGCCACCAGCGCCGCCACGCTAGCCGCCAGGATTAAATTAATCAGCAGGCCGTTGGCTTTTATTTCAGGATGGCGATGCCACGCGCAGTTAAACAGGGAGATGAACAGGCCGCTGAGCGCCACGGTGACCAGCCAGACGCCGTTAAAGGCGTTAAGCTGAAGGTGCCAGTGCCAGATTTGCGCGTCGCCGTTAAAGCCCAGCAGCGCCTGAGCGCCCGCGACCAGCAAAAGCACGGAGCTGATTGCGCCGCCAACGCCGGCGAAAAATCCGCTAATCGGCTTAGAAAATGCCAGAACTCCGGCTAACACGGCGCTAACGACAAACCCCAAAAGCGCCCAGTGAATCAGTAGAAAAGCATTCATTTTCTCGCCTCTGGCTGGGTAAACAGGGTCAGGTCGCCGAGCGACGCACCAAGCGTCAGCTCACGCTTACGTTTGCTGGCCTGGGCGATGTCTTTGTTGTCGATAAGGCGCAGCGCCTTGGTCGGGCAGGTGCGAACGCAGGCCGGGCCGCTTTCATCGAAGCTGCACAGGTCACATTTGACCGCGATAGCGCGAACGCCGGGCACCCAGTCGAGCAGTGGGCTAACGCGAGCCGGGGCCGGAGGTGCAGGCGGCGCTTTCGGGCTGTTAACGTTGGCGGGAATATGCAGCGGGCGGCTGCCGGAGAATTCAATGGCGCCGAACGGGCAGGCAATACCGCAAAGTTTGCAGCTTACGCACAGGCTTTCATTCAGCTGTACGGCCCCGTCCACGCGGGTAATAGCGTTAACCGGGCAAACCCCGGCGCAGGGCGCGTCTTCGCAGTGGTGGCACATCTGCGGCGCAGATTCATTCAGGTTGCGCATGACTTTCAGGCGCGGCAGGGACTGCAGGCCGTGCAGACGGTGCGTCTCGGCGCAGGCCGCTTCGCAGGTATGGCAGCCCATACACAATTTTGAGTCAGCGATTACAAAACGGTTCACCAGCTCTTCCTCAGGTGACGATCGTCATTTTTGACGAAAACATGCCGAAAAGCTGCCGGTTCGACAGTTCTCGACACCCCAAATCTCTTCATGCCACGGCGGACTGCTGAAGCAGCGTCATGGACAGTGGGGTGTTTTGCTGCACGGCCAGATAAAGGCTGTCGTACACCGGGCGGATAAGCTCCAGGTAGTGGTCGAGCACTTTCTCGCGGTCGCGGTTGCTGATGGCGTTATCAATCAGCCCGTCATCGTCGATAGTCGCCTTTGCAATCAGCACTTTATCGCTGCCGTCACGCAGTTCGATGCCGTACTCGATGGTGTGGCTGTTAAAGCCTTCGGCGAGGTTGATTTGAATGACGAAGTGGTCAAACAAGAAGAAGCGCAGGCTTTCGTCCGGGTTGCAGCCCACGGCGTGATGCAGCTTCGCTTTCGATAAGGTGATCCCCTGAATCAGGGTGTTGCCGTAGTGATGCCACTGCGAAAGCAGGCGTTGGTGCTTGTCGGCGATATACTCGGCTTTCTCGCTCAGTTCCCAAATGTTCATGTTTTGTTCACTCTGTTAATGCTTGTCCCTCCGTAAGGCACATTTCGTGCCATGTTTTTAATTCATTGTATTTAAATGCTTTTTCGTTAAATGGTTGGCGGAAAAATGACGGGTGACGTGTCATTTCGTCATCTTTGACTTTTCGTGTCGGGATTTTTTTACCCTCACCCTAACCCTCTCCCTGGGAGGGAGAGGGGATAAAAAGCAGGGCTGGAGAACCCTCTCCCTGCAAGGGTGAGGGGATAAAAAGCAGGACTGGAGAACCCTCTCCCTGCAAGGGTGAGGGGATAAATCATTCCCTTTCCTTTAAAGAATTCCCCCTCGCCCCTTCGGGGAGAGGGCCGGGGTGAGGGGCAAAAAAAAGGCCTGGCACCGTCTTTGCATTACCAGCCCCAGTTAACCCCGGAGGCCCCATGCACGAAATCACCCTTTGCCAGCGCGCAGTCGAACTTATCGAAAGCCATGCCCGCCAGAACAACGCCCGCCGCGTCACCGGCGTCTGGCTGGAAGTCGGCGCCTTCTCGTGCGTGGAAACCAGCGCCCTGGAGTTTTGCTTTGATCTGGTCTGCCGCGGCACGCTGGCGGAAGGCTGCGAGCTTCATGTCCACCAGCAGGAAGCCGAATGCTGGTGCCATGACTGCCAGCAGTTCGTCACGTTGCTGACCCAGCGCGTGAAGTGCTGCCCCAACTGTAACGGCAGCAACCTGCGCATCGTGGCGGATGACGGCATGCAGATTAAGCGTCTGGAAATCGATCAGGAGATAGCTCATGTGTAGCACTTGCGGTTGCGGTGAAGGCAACCTGTATATTGAAGGGGACGAGCGTAATCCTCACTCAGGCTTTCGCAGCGCCCCGTTTGCCCCGGCGGCACGCCCGCTGCAGCAGATAACCGGCGTCAAGTTCGCCCCGACGGCCGACGAGCAGGGCGACCTGCATTACGGCCACGGCGCGGCGGGCACCCACGCGCCGGGCATGACGCAGCGCAAAATGCTGGAGATTGAGCTGAACGTGCTGGATAAAAACAACCAGCTCGCCGCCCATAACCGCGAACGCTTTGCCAGCCAGAATCAGCTGGTGCTGAACCTGGTGTCCAGCCCCGGCTCAGGCAAAACTACCCTGCTCACCGAAACGCTAAAACGTCTGAATACTAAAGTGCCGTGCGCGGTTATCGAAGGCGATCAGCAAACGGTGAACGACGCGGCGCGCATCCGCGAAACCGGGACGCCGGCCATTCAGGTGAATACCGGTAAAGGCTGCCACCTTGATGCCCAAATGATCCGCGATGCCATGCTGCGCCTGCCGCTTGAGCAGGACGGCGTGCTGTTTATTGAAAACGTCGGCAACCTGGTGTGCCCGGCGAGCTTTGATTTAGGCGAACGCCACAAGGTCGCGGTGCTGTCGGTCACGGAAGGGGAAGACAAGCCGCTCAAATACCCGCATATGTTCGCCGCCGCGTCATTGATGCTGCTGAACAAAATAGATCTGCTGCCGTACCTGCAGTTCGACGTCAACAAATGCCTGGCCTTTGCCCGCGAGGTCAATCCGGACATCAAAATTATTCTGGTTTCTGCGACCAGCGGCGAAGGAATGGACGAGTGGCTTAGCTGGCTGGAGGCGGAACGATGTGCATAGGCATTCCCGGCCAGATAGTCGAGCGGCTGGCCGACGGTAGCGCAAAAGTGGACGTCTGCGGCGTACAGCGCGACGTGAATTTAACCCTGGTCGGCGACGCCGCCGTGGGGCAATGGGTGCTGGTCCACGTCGGGTTTGCCATGAGCATCATTGATGAAGCCGAAGCGCGCGACACGCTCGATGCCCTGCAAAACATGTTCGAGGTGGAGCCGGACGTCGGCGCCCTGCTCTACGGCGAGGAGCATCGCTGATGCGCTATGTCGACGAATACCGAGATCCGGAACGCGTGATGCAGCTGATTGAGACGCTAAAAGTACGCGCCCCGCTGCTGGACTACACGGCAGCCCGCCCGTTGCGCATCATGGAGGTTTGCGGCGGCCATACCCACGCTATTTTTAAATTCGGCCTCGACCAGCTGCTGCCGGAAAACATCGAGTTTATCCACGGCCCAGGCTGCCCGGTTTGCGTGCTGCCGATGGGGAGAATCGACAGCTGCATTGAGATAGCCAGCCATCCGGAGGTGATTTTCTGCACCTTTGGCGATGCGATGCGCGTGCCGGGAAAAAACGGTTCGCTGATGCAGGCGAAGTCGCGTGGCGCGGACGTCAGGGTGATTTACTCACCAATGGACGCGCTGACTCTGGCGCGCCAGAACCCGGAGCGCAAAGTGGTGTTCTTCGGCCTCGGCTTTGAAACGACCATGCCCGCCACGGCGATTACCCTGCAGCAGGCAAAGTCGCAGGGCATCGATAACTTCTATTTCTTCTGCCAGCACATCACGCTGATCCCGACGCTGCGTAGCCTGCTTTCCCAGCCCGATAACGGCATCGGCGCTTTTCTCGCGCCGGGGCACGTCAGCATGGTGATTGGCACCGAAGCCTATGACTTTATCGCCTCTGAGCACCAGCGGCCGCTGGTCGTCGCCGGTTTTGAGCCGCTCGACCTGCTGCAGGGCGTGCTGATGCTGGTTGAACAAAAAATCCAGCAGCACAGCCTGGTGGAAAACCAGTACCGCCGCGTAGTGCCGGAAGAAGGCAACAGGCTTGCGCAAAAAGCGATAAGCGAAGTGTTTACCGTACGCGGCGAAGCCGAATGGCGCGGCCTGGGGGTTATCAGTGATTCCGGCGTCCAGCTCACCGAAGCGTACCGTCAGTTTGACGCCGAGGACCATTTTCAGCCCAAACCTCAGCGTGTTTACGACGACCCAAACGCCCGCTGCGGCGACGTCCTTACAGGGCGCTGCAAGCCGCAGCAATGCCCGCTGTTCGGCAGCGGCTGCAACCCACAAAACGCCTTTGGCGCGCTGATGGTCTCCTCCGAAGGAGCCTGCGCGGCGTGGTATCAGTACCGTTCTCAGGAGTGTGAAGTATGAAAACCGTTGAGCTGGCCCACGGCAGCGGCGGCCAGGCGATGCAGCAGCTGATCGCCAGCCTGTTTATGCAGGCCTTCGATAACCCCTGGCTCGCAGAGCAGGAAGATCAGGCCCGGCTTTCGCTGGCAGAGCTTACCGCCGGCGGCGACCGGCTGGCATTTTCCACCGACAGCTACGTTATTGACCCGCTGTTTTTCCCCGGCGGCGACATCGGCAAGCTGGCCGTGTGCGGTACGGCGAACGACGTCGCGGTGAGCGGCGCTACGCCTCGCTGGCTGTCGTGCGGATTTATTCTCGAAGAAGGCTTGCCGTTTGAAACGCTGGAGCGCGTGGTCACCAGCATGGCAAAGGCCGCCCGTGCAGCAAATATCGCCATCGTGACCGGTGACACCAAAGTGGTGCCTCGCGGCGCGGCGGACAAACTTTTTATCAACACTGCCGGGATCGGCGCTATTCCTGCTGGCATTAACTGGGGCGCGGCTCAGATTACAGCCGGAGATTTGCTTATCGTCAGCGGCACGCTCGGCGATCACGGCGCAACCATCCTTAATTTGCGCGAGAAGCTTGGCCTGGACGGCGATCTACAGAGCGACTGCGCGGTGCTGGCGCGAATGATTGCCCCACTGCTTCATATTCCCGGAGTAAAAGCCTTGCGGGACGCCACGCGCGGCGGCGTAAACGCCGTTCTGCATGAGTTTGCAGACGCCAGCGGCTGCGGCATGGAAATCAGCGAAAACCAACTGCCGCTGAACCCGGCGGTGCGCGGAGTTTGCGAGCTGCTTGGGCTGGATGCGTTAAATTTTGCTAATGAAGGCAAGCTGGTTATCGCCGCTTCCCCCGAGTCTGCCGCTGCGGTTCTACACGCTTTGCAGCAGCATCCCTGCGGCAAACAGGCCACGATCGTAGGTGAGGTCGTGGAGCGTAAAGGCGTGCGCGTGACGGGGCTTTACGGCGTAAAACGCACCCTCGACCTGCCGCACTTTGAACCCTTACCGCGCATTTGTTGACCTGCGCCAGTACGCAATCACCTCACGCCGACTAAACTTAAAAAATATTTATATTAATAAAATCTTTTAGCCCTGCGCCCGCCGCGGGGCATTTCAATGGAAAGCAAACATGTCATACACGCCGATGAGCGATCTCGGGCAGCAGGGGTTATTTGATATTACCCGTACGCTGCTGCAGCAGCCCGATCTCAACGAACTCGCCAGCAGCCTGACGCAGCTGGTGAAACAGGGCGCGCTGGCCGATCGCGTAAATATCCTGCTTTACCATCCCCAGCACCAACGGGTGAGTTTTTACGGTAAGGATAAACACGGCAAGGGACTGCACTACGAAGATGAAATGGCGCTGGCCAACGGCCCGGTGCGCCGCATGCTGTCGCGCCCGGAGGCGCTAATTTGCAGCCAGCAGGAGTTTGATGAAACCTGGCCGCAGATGGCGAGCCTTGATTTGTACGCCCCTTTTGGCCGCTACGGCCTGCTGCCGCTGGCTTCAGAAGGCAAGATTTTCGGCGGCTGCGAATTTATTCGCGACAGGGCGGATGCCTGGACCGAAAAAGAACTTAACCGACTTTACACCCTGGCGCAGATCGTAGGCCTGGTGACCGAGCAGATCCAAACCCGGCTTAACTCGAGCCACGATCATCAGCTGCTGTGCCGCGAACGCGACGACTTTCGCATTCTGGTGGCCGTCACCAACGCCGTGCTGTCGAAGCTGGATCTGGACGAGCTGATAAGCGAGATTGCCCGCGAGATTCACTACCACTTCGCCATTGATTCCATCAGCATTGTGCTGAAAAGCAGCCGCAAGTCGCGGCTCACGCTCTATTCCACCCACTTTGTTGATGAAGCCTCGCCGATTCACGATCAGAGCGATGTCCTTGAGACCGGCACCCTTTCGGAGCGGGTCTTTAAAAGCGGCGAGATGCTGCTGCTCAACCTTTGCCCCGGCGACAAGCTGGCACCGTATGAGCGGATGCTGCTCGAGATGTGGGACAACAAACCGCAGATGCTTTGCCTGCTGCCGCTGAAGTTTGGCAACAATATGCTGGGCGTGCTGAAGCTGGCCAGGTGCAGCGAACAGGGCTTTACGCCGGCCAACCTGAAGCTGCTGCGCCAGATTGCCGAACGTATCGCGATTGCGGTGGATAACGCCCTTGCCTATCAGGAAATCAACCGCCTGAAAGAAAACCTGGTGGATGAAAACCTCTATCTCACCGAGCAAATTAATAACGTCGACAGCGATTTTGGCGAGATTATCGGCCGCGGCGAGGCGATGTCTATCGTGCTCAAACAGGTAGAGATGGTCGCCAGCAGCGATAGCACCGTGCTGATCCTCGGCGAAACCGGCACCGGCAAAGAGCTGATTGCCCGCGCAATCCATAACCTGAGCGAGCGCAACGGCCGCCGGATGGTGAAGATCAACTGCGCCGCAATGCCCGCCGGGCTGCTGGAGAGCGATTTGTTCGGCCACGAGCGTGGGGCGTTTACCGGAGCCAATAATCAGCGCATCGGCCGCTTTGAGCTGGCGGACAAAAGCTCGCTGTTCCTGGACGAAGTCGGTGATATGCCGCTTGAGCTTCAGCCCAAGCTGCTGCGCGTGCTGCAGGAGCAGGAATTCGAGCGCCTCGGCAGCAATAAAGTCCAGGAAGTGGACGTGCGCCTGATAGCCGCCACCAACCGTAACCTGAAAGAGATGGTGGCCGACCGCGAGTTCCGCAGCGACCTTTACTATCGGCTGAACGTTTTCCCTATCACCCTGCCGCCGCTGCGCGAGCGCCCGGAGGACATCCCTCTGCTGGTGAAATCCTTCACCTTTAAAATCGCCCGCCGCCTGAACCGCAACATCGACAGTATTCCGGCGGAAACGCTGCGCGCCCTGAGCCGCATGGAGTGGCCGGGTAACGTGCGTGAGCTGGAAAACGTGATTGAGCGCGCCGTGCTGCTGACGCGCGGCAACGTTCTGCATCTTTCGCTGCCGGAGGTGGACTACCATCCGTCAGTTGAGCGAACGCTGTCTGGCCTCGCCAGCGAAGAGATACGTGAAGATGAAGACGAGTATCAGCGCATCCTGCGCGTGCTGAAAGAGGCAAACGGCGTCGTTGCCGGGCCTCGCGGCGCGGCTCAGCGTTTAGGGCTGAAGCGCACCACGTTACTTTCGCGGATGAAGCGTCTGGGGATTGATAAAGACGCGCTTTAGCCGGAAACTGGGCATAACCCTACATTTTTTGTCTGGAACCTGAATCATGGCAATTATTCCCAAGAACTATACGCGGCTGGAAAGCGGCTACCGCGAAAAGGCGCTGAAGCTTTTCCCGTGGGTGTGTGGCCGCTGCTCCCGCGAGTTTGTGTATTCCAATTTGCGCGAGCTGACCGTTCATCATATGGATCACGATCATAACAATAACCCGGAAGATGGCAGCAATTGGGAGCTTTTATGCCTGTATTGCCACGATCATGAGCATTCGAAATACACCGAAGCAGACCAGTACGGCTCGAGGGTGATTGCCGGCGAGGATGCGCAAAAGGACGTGGGCGAAGCGACCTATAATCCATTTGCCGACCTGAAAGCGATGCTGAACAAGAAGTAGTAAGCGCTATCCGTTGAGAGGGAGTCACTTCCCTCTAAACGAAATCATTTCACCTTCTCCCTTCATTTTTTCCTGCTGCTGCCGATAACTTATACAAGCATTCACTCCGTACGGTTGGGTTCTGAGGCCGGGTTATCACTTGAGGTTAAAATGGATAGTTTTCAGAAAGATATCGATGAAAGGGCCAACCTGGCGTTATCCAACAAGTTCGAGCTGCTGCTGTTCCGCTTAGGCACAGGCCAGCACGACAGCAAGTCCGAGCTGTACGGCATCAACGTCTTTAAGCTGCGTGAAATTGTGCCCATGCCGAAGATTAATCGTGCCGCAGGCATGGAGTCGCCGCTGCTGGGGATGGCCAATATTCGCGACCAGATTATCCCGGTCATCGACCTTCCCGCCGTGACCGGCTGCACGCCTAAGACTGGCTTAAATTTATTACTGATCACCGAATATGCCCGCAGCACCCAGGCTTTTGCCGTGGAGTCCGTGGAGAATATTATTCGCCTCGACTGGAGCCAGGTGCACGCCGCCGAAGCCGGGGTCAGCAGCCGCAATATCACCAGCATCGCCAATATTGACGATCCGCTGACCGGTAAAGACCTGGCGCTGGTGCTGGACGTGGAGCAGATCCTCTATGACATCATCCCGTCCGGGAGAGATGTGAACATTGCCGCGATTGAAGAGAAAACCTATACCCTGAAGCCGGGCGCGGTGGCTATCGTTGCCGAAGATTCCAAAGTCGCGCGTTCGATGCTGGAGCAGGGCCTGAAGGGGATGGGCATTCCGGCCATCATGCACGCCACCGGCCTGGAAGCCTGGGAAAAAATCAAAGCTATTGCCGCCGATGCCAAAGCCTCCGGCACGCCGATAACCGATAAAATCGGCCTTGTGCTGACCGATATCGAGATGCCGGAAATGGACGGTTTTACCCTGACCCGCAACATCAAAACCGAGCCAACGCTTAAGCATATCCCGGTGGTGATTCACTCCTCGCTTTCCGGCAGCGCCAACGAAGATCACGTGCGTAAAGTCGGTGCCAACGGCTACGTTGCGAAGTTCGACGTGGTCGAGCTTTCTGCCGTGATCCACAAAGCGCTGGAAGACGCCGCCCGTCAATAATAAAGATTCCGGCTCTGCCTAAAGGTGGAGCCGTTATGCCTCTTTTTATTCCCCCGTCATGCTCGGGTAACACGTTTCACTTACCCTCAGCACAAAGCTTTTTACCCGCTGCGTTATAGCCGTAAGCCGTGGTTTCATGAAGAAAAGTTATAACCACACGCTAAGTACGGCATTGATAAACATTTTCAATATCATTTAATTAACTATAATGAACCGACTGATTACGCGGCGTTAACAGCACTACAGCCGCTCTACGTTAATGGAGACGATGAATATGAGCTATACACTGCCATCCCTGCCTTACGCTTACGACGCGCTGGAACCGCATTTCGATAAAGAAACCATGGAAATCCACCACAGCAAACACCACCAGGCCTACGTTAACAACGCGAACGCCGCGCTGGAATCCCTGCCTGAGTTTGCCAGCCTGTCTGCTGAAGAGCTGATTACCAAACTGGATCAGCTGCCTGCTGATAAGAAAACCGCGCTGCGTAACAACGCCGGCGGCCACGCTAACCACAGCTTCTTCTGGAAAGGCCTGAAAAAAGGCACCGAGCTGAAAGGTGACCTGAAAGCCGCTATCGAGCGTGATTTCGGCAGCGTTGACGCGTTCAAAGCTGAGTTCGAAAAAGCTGCAGCTACCCGTTTCGGCTCCGGCTGGGCGTGGCTGGTGCTGAAAGGCGACAAACTGGCCGTAGTGTCTACTGCAAACCAGGACAGCCCGCTGATGGGCGAAGCTATCTCCGGCGCTTCCGGCTTCCCGATTGTGGGCCTGGACGTTTGGGAACACGCTTACTACCTGAAATTCCAGAACCGTCGCCCGGACTACGCAAAAGAGTTCTGGAACGTGGTTAACTGGGACGAAGCAGCAGCCCGTTTCGCCGCTAAAAAATAAGGTTGCAATACGACCTTAGAGAAGCGAGCCTGATGGCTCGCTTTTTTTATGTCCGTAGCACAACGCAGGGAGTCGCTTATGCACCGCTATCCGCTTCAGGTTTACGCTGGCCAGATTCGTGATTACGAAGGGAGCCGGCCCAGCGCCATCGCCAAGGTTCAGGTGGACGGCGAGCTTCGCTTAACCGAGACTGGGCTTGAGGGCGATCAACAGGCGGAGAAGGTGATTCACGGCGGGCCAGACAGGGCGCTGTGCCACTATCCGCGCGAGCATTATCAGCATTGGGCGCAAATCTTCCCGGATAAGGCGGATCTGTTTAATGCCCCGGCCTTCGGCGAAAACCTGTCTACGCAAGGGATGACGGAAAAGAACGTCTATATGGGCGATATTTACCGCTGGGGTGAGGCGCTGATTCAGGTGACCCAGCCTCGCTCGCCGTGCTTTAAGCTTAACTACCATTTTGTCGTAGAGGATATGGCGGCGCGGATGCAGGAAGCAGGCTACTGCGGCTGGCTTTATCGCGTGATTCTGGCAGGGAATGTTTCTGCCGATGCGCCGCTGGAGCTGGTTTCACGCGTTAGCGACGTGACGGTGGCAGAAGCTATCGCCATTGCCTGGCATATGCCGTTTGATGATTCGCAATATCATCGGCTTTTGTCGGCGGCTGGGTTGTCGGTGAGCTGGAGCAGAACGATGCAGAAAAGGCGTATTTCAAGAAAGATAGAGGATAATTCGCGGCGTTTGCTCGGGAAGTAACTGCCCCTCACCCCAGCCCTCTCCCCAAAGGGGGCGAGGGAGAAAAAAGATGTGCCGGCCCTCTCCCCTTTGGGGAGAGGGGGGAAAGAAGTGCACTTACTCTTTCGGGTCTTTACCCGCCAGCAGCTTGTCCAGCTCATCGCCGCCCACGTGACGGAAGTCCTGCCCCTTCACGAAGTAGAAGATGTATTCGCAGATGTTCTGGCAACGGTCACCGATACGCTCGATGGAACGGGCGCAGAACAGCGCGGTCAGCACGCTTGGAATGGTGCGGGAGTCTTCCATCATGTAGGTCATCAGCTGACGCACGATACCTTCATATTCCTGGTCAACTTTCTTGTCTTCGCGGTAGATACGTACCGCTTCATCCAGATCCATACGTGCGAAAGCGTCCAGCACGTCGTGCAGCATTTGCACGGTGTGGCGCCCCAGCGACTCGAGGCTGACCAGCAGTGGCTGGTGCTGCTGGGAGAATTTCTCCAGCGCGGTGCGGCAGATTTTATCCGCTACGTCACCAATACGTTCCAGCTCGGCGATGGTTTTGATGATGGCCATCACCAGGCGCAGGTCGCTGGCGGTTGGCTGGCGTTTGGCGATGATGCGCACGCAGGCTTCATCGATCGCCACTTCCATCATGTTGACCTTTTGGTCACCGGCGATAACGCGCTTCGCCAGCTCGCTGTCCTGGTTGTGCATCGCGGTGATCGCGTCGGAGAGCTGCTGTTCCACCAGCCCGCCCATCGTCATCACCTGAGTACGGATGTACTCCAGCTCGGCGTTGAACTGGCCAGAAATATGTTTGTTTAAGTTGAGGTTATCCATCGCGCTCTCCAATCAACCGTAGCGGCCAGTAATGTAATCTTCGGTTTGTTTCTTCGCTGGCGTAGTAAACAGCGTATCGGTCTCGCTGAATTCGATCAGCTCGCCGAGGTACATAAACGCCGTGTGGTCAGAACAACGCGCCGCCTGCTGCATGTTGTGGGTCACGATCACTACGGTATAGTCTTCTTTCAGCTCGGTGATCAGCTCTTCAATACGCCCGGTTGAAATCGGGTCAAGCGCCGAACACGGCTCGTCCAGCAGCAACACTTCCGGGCGAATCGCGATCCCGCGAGCAATGCACAGACGCTGCTGCTGACCACCGGAGAGGCTGTAGCCGCTCTGGTGCAGTTTATCTTTAGTTTCGTTCCACAGCGCGGCTTTCGTCAACGCCCACTGTACGCGCTCATCCATGTCGCTCCGGGACAGCTTTTCAAACAGACGCACGCCAAAAGCGATGTTGTCATAGATGGACATCGGGAACGGCGTCGGCTTCTGGAAGACCATACCGACTTTGGCACGCAGCAGGGCGATGTCCTGGCTCTGGGTGAGGATATTTTCCCCATCCAGCAGGATTTCGCCTTCTGCACGCTGCTCCGGGTAGAGCGAGTACATTTTGTTAAAGGTACGCAGCAGGGTGGATTTACCACAGCCTGACGGCCCAATGAAGGCGGTAACCTGGTTCTTCGCGATATCCAGATTGATGTTCTTCAGGGCGTGGAACTTACCGTAGTAGAAGTTCAGGTCACGAACCTGGATTTTGCCTGGGGCTAAATCAACCTTACTCATCTGTGTCTTAATCTCCGTCCGGCGCCGCGAGGGCCGCGCCGTAAAATTTAACCGTGTTTACTCTTCGAGAAAATCACGCGCGCCAGAATGTTCAGCAGCAGTACGCAGAGGGTAATGATCAGCACCCCTGCCCAGGCCAGCTGTTGCCACTCGGCAAACGGGCTCATAGCAAATTTGAAAATGGTCACCGGCAGGTTGGCGATAGGCTGCATCATGTCCGTGCTCCAGAACTGGTTGGAGAGGGAGGTAAAGAGCAGCGGTGCGGTTTCGCCCGCGATACGGGCAATTGCCAGCAGCACGCCGGTGATAATCCCGGAGACGGACGCTTTCAGCGTAATCGCGGAGATCATCTTCCATTTTGGTGTTCCCAGCGCGTAGGCCGCTTCGCGCAGGCTGTCCGGTACCAGTTTCAGCATGTTTTCGGTGGTACGAATGACGATTGGCACCTGCAGCAGCGCCAGCGCAATCACGCCCGCCCAGCCGGAGAAGTGTTCCATTTTCGCCACCACGATGGTGTAAACGAACAGGCCGACCACAATCGACGGCGCGGACAGAAGAATGTCGTTAATAAAACGAATCACTTCGGCCAGCGCAGATTTACGCCCGTACTCCGCCAGATAAATCCCGGCCATGATGCCCAGAGGCGTGCCGATAACCGTCGCCCACAGGATCAGCAGGCCGCTGCCCGCCAGGGCGTTCGCCAGGCCACCGCCCGCGGTATTTGGCGGAGGCGTCATTTCGGTAAACAGCGCCAGCGACATACCGTCGATACCACGGGTCACCGTCGAGAACAGGATCCATACCAGCCAGAACAGGCCGAACGCCATCGTCGCCATAGAGAGCGTCAGGGCAATGCGGTTTTTCATGCGGCGACGAGCCTGCATTTTACGGCGCGATTCAGCCAGCGCCGCGCTGCTTTGCATTTCCATCGTGGTCATGAGCGAGCCCCTTCGTTTTTCGCCAGGCGCATAATCATGAACTTAGAAATAGCCAGTACGATAAAGGTAATCACAAACAGGATTAAGCCAAGCTCCATCAGCGCGGCGGTATGCAGGCCAGATTCCGCTTCGGCGAATTCGTTTGCCAGCGCGGAGGTAATGCTGTTGCCCGGCATATACAGCGAGGCGCTGTCGAGCTGGTAGGTGTTACCGATAATAAAGGTCACCGCCATGGTTTCACCCAGCGCACGGCCAAGGCCGAGCATCACGCCGCCGATCACGCCATTTTTGGTGAACGGAAGAACGATGCGCCAGATAACTTCCCAGGTGGTGCAACCGATGCCGTAGGCCGACTCTTTCATCATCACCGGCGTTTGCTCGAAAACATCGCGCATTACGGAGGCGATGTACGGGATGATCATAATAGCGAGGATCACACCGGCGGCAAGAATACCGATACCAAACGCAGGGCCAGAGAACAGCGCGCCAACGATAGGCACGGCAGACAGCACGTCGCCTACCGGCTGCTGGAAGTAAGTCGCGAACAGCGGAGCAAAGATAAACAGGCCCCACATGCCGTACACGATACTTGGAATGGCCGCCAGCAGCTCAATGGCGATACCCAGCGGGCGCTTCAGCCAGCCAGGCGCAAGTTCTGTCAGGAACAGGGCGATACCAAAGCTCACCGGCACCGCAATCAGCAGCGCGATAAACGAGGTCACGAGGGTTCCGTAAATCGGCACCAGCGCGCCGAAGACTTCATTAGGGGCATCCCACTCTTTGGACCAGAGGAAGGAGAAGCCAAACTTCTCAATGCTCGGCAGCGAGGAGATAAACAGCGAGATGATAATCCCACCCAGCAGAAATAGCACAATCAGCGCAGCCAGTCTTACTAGCGCACTGAAAATTACATCGCCTTGTTTGCCGGGGGCTTTAAACGTCGGCTTAGTCACAGCCATAGCGTACTCTTCGTGGTTGCTGAATAAACCGGGGTAACATACCTGTTACCCCAGATTTTTGCACTTAGTACAGCGCCTTACCGGAGCTGTCTTTTACATTGGTCTTCCATGCAGCGCGAACTTGCTCAACCACAGAGGCCGGCAGCGTTGCGTAATCCAGGGCGTTAGCTTCTTTCGCGCCAGATTTGTATGCCCAGTCAAAGAACTTCAGCACTTCTGCGCCCTGCTCAGGGTTTTTCTGCTCTTTGTGGACCAGGATGAAGGTGGTGGAGGTGATTGGCCACGCTTCGTCACCTTTCTGGTTGGTCAGATCCTGTGCGAAGGATTTGCTCCAGTCAGCGCCTTTAGCCGCGTTAGCAAAGTTTGCTTCGGTCGGGCTAACCGGCTTACCGTCAGCGGACAGCAGCTTGGTGTAGGTCAGGTTGTTTTGCTTAGCGTAAGCGTATTCAACGTAGCCGATAGAGCCAGGCAGACGCTGTACGAAGGCCGCGATGCCGTCGTTACCTTTACCGCCCAGGCCGGTTGGCCAGTTAACGGTAGAGCCTGCGCCGATTTTGGTTTTCCACTCTTCGTTCACTTTAGCCAGGTAGCTGGTGAACACGAAGGAAGTACCGGAGCCGTCAGCACGACGAACAACCGCGATGTTCTGATCCGGCAGCTTGTGGCCTGGGTTCAGCTTAGCAATCGCCGGGTCGTTCCATTTTTTGATGGTGCCCAGGTAGATGTCACCCAGGGTTTTGCCGTCCAGCACCAGTTCGCCAGACTTGAAGCCCGGCAGGTTAACCGCCAGCACCACGCCGCCGATCACGGTAGGGAACTGGAACAGGCCTTCTTGCTGTAATTTGTCATCCGCCAGAGGGGCGTCAGAAGCGCCGAAGTCAACGGTGTTAGCAATGATTTGCTTCACGCCGCCGGAGGAACCGATACCCTGGTAGTTCACCTTGTTACCAGTTTCTTTCTGGTAGGTATCTGCCCACTTGGCATACACCGGCGCAGGGAAAGTTGCACCAGCGCCAGTCAGGCTTGCAGCTGCAAACGCAGTAGAAGCGCTCAGAGATAAGGTCGCGGCGACAACAGTTGCGACAGTGGTACGCATAACGTTCATAATGTCTCCTGCCAGATGTTCGTAAATTGTTGTTTAATTAAATACAGGGTAGAAAATAGGACAGTTTGGTGACAGTTAAATGTACGAATTATGACGGTTTTATGACAATGCAGACCTGCAATAATACCTAAGCCAAACACACTTATTATTCGAATAAAAATCAAATAGTTAAACTCAACAAGCGGGCAATAAAAAAGCTGCCCGTAGGCAGCTTATTCTTCAACATTTATGACAACAGCTTATTCCACTGTTACCGATTTCGCCAGGTTACGCGGCTGGTCCACGTCGGTGCCTTTGATCAGCGCCACGTGGTAGGACAGCAGCTGCAGCGGCACGGTGTAGAAGATTGGGGCAATCACCTCTTCCACATGCGGCATCTCGATGATGTGCATGTTGTCGCTGCTGGTAAAACCTGCGTCACGGTCGGCAAAGACATACAGCTGGCCGCCGCGGGCGCGAACTTCTTCGATGTTGGATTTCAGTTTTTCCAACAGCTCGTTGTTCGGCGCCACAACGATAACCGGCATATCAGCGTCGATCAGCGCCAGCGGGCCGTGCTTCAGCTCGCCGGCCGCATAGGCTTCGGCGTGAATGTAGGAGATCTCTTTGAGCTTCAGCGCGCCTTCCATGGCGATCGGATACTGATCGCCACGGCCAAGGAACAGCGCATGATGTTTGTCGGAGAAATCTTCTGCTAATGCTTCAATGCGTTTGTCCTGGGACAGCATCTGCTCGATACGGCTTGGCAGCGCCTGCAGGCCATGCACGATATCTTGCTCAATTTTAGCGTCAGCACCCTTCAGACGGCTCAGCTTCGCCACCAGCATCAGCAGCACGGTGAGCTGGGTGGTGAACGCTTTGGTTGAAGCCACGCCGATTTCCGTGCCGGCATTGGTCATCAGCGCCAGGTCGGATTCGCGCACCAGAGAAGAGCCAGCCACGTTACAAATCGCCAGTGAACCAAGATAGCCCAGCTCTTTGGAGAGGCGCAGCGCCGCCAGGGTGTCCGCCGTTTCGCCAGACTGGGAAAGGGTGATCATCAGGCTGTTGCGGCGCACGGCAGATTTGCGGTAGCGGAATTCAGAGGCGATTTCGACATCACAAGGCACGCCGGCCAGCGATTCAAACCAGTAGCGGGAAACCATACCTGAGTTATAGGAGGTGCCGCAGGCTACGATTTGAATATGCTCGACCTGAGAGAGCATTTCATTGGCTTTTGGCCCCAGCTCCGTCAAATCCACTTCGCCGTGGCTGATACGCCCGGCAAGGGTGTTTTTGATGGCGTTCGGCTGCTCGTAGATCTCTTTCTGCATGTAGTGACGATAAATGCCTTTGTCGCCAGCGTCATACTGCAGATTAGATTCGATGTCCGGGCGCTTAACCTGCTCGCCTTTGGTATCAAAAACAGTGACCGCGCGGCGGGTCACTTCGGCGATATCGCCCTCTTCCAGGAAGATAAAGCGACGGGTCACCGGCAGCAGCGCCAGTTGGTCAGAAGCGATAAAGTTTTCGCCCATGCCCAGGCCAATCACCATCGGGCTACCGGAACGAGCGGCCAGCAGAACCTCCGGGTTACGGGTGTCCATGATAACGGTGCCGTAAGCGCCGCGAAGCTGTGGGATAGCACGAAGTACCGCCTCGCGCAGCGTGCCGCCCTGTTCCAGCTCCCAGTGCACCAGGTGAGCAATAACTTCGGTATCGGTCTGTGAAACAAACGTGTAGCCGCGAGATTGCAGCACTTCGCGCAGCGGTTCATGGTTTTCGATGATACCGTTGTGTACCACTACGATGTGGTCGGAAACATGTGGGTGAGCGTTAATTTCTGAAGGTTCGCCGTGCGTTGCCCAGCGAGTGTGAGCGATACCGGTGCCGCCATGCAGAGCGGTTTCTTCCGCGGCTTCCGCCAGCTTCTGCACCTTACCCAGACGGCGCAGACGAGTCATCTGGCCTTTGTCGTCCACGACCGCCAGGCCCGCCGAGTCATACCCGCGGTATTCCAGACGACGTAGTCCTTCAAGAAGGATTTCAGCGATATCGCGTTGCGCTACTGCGCCAACAATTCCACACATAATTTTTAAGTCCTGATAATGGCGTTAGCCATGTGTTGTCGCTGACCTGTTTTTTCCGGTTTTCCGGAGCCCCGAGCCTTGTAGAGAGTGGGGTTATTTTTATGGTTACTGCCTTGGGGGGGAGGATTATGTTATCCCCTCACCCCGACCCTCTCCCCAAAGGGGCGAGGGAGAAAAACACCGCACCGAACGATCCCCTCTCTCCTGTGGAGAGAGGATTAGGGTGAGGGGTATAAATCCGTTACTTTTTCTTCACCGGACGCTGCCAGCCCTGGATGTGCTTCTGTTTTACGCGACTGATCACCAGTTCATTTTCAGCCACGTCACGCGTGACGGTCGTCCCGGCGCCAATCGTAACGCCACTCGCCACGGTAACCGGCGCCACCAGCTGGGTATCAGAGCCCACAAACACGTCGTCACCGATAATGGTTTTGTGTTTATTCGCACCGTCGTAGTTACAGGTGATGGTACCTGCGCCAATATTCACGTTGTCGCCAATTTCGGCATCACCGAGGTAGCTCAGATGGCCCGCTTTAGAGCCTTTACCCAGGCGCGCTTTCTTCATCTCGACGAAGTTGCCAACGTGAGCACCTTCCGCCAGTTCGGCACCAGGACGCAGGCGGGCAAATGGCCCGATGGTGCAGGCGGCTTCAAGCGTCGCATCTTCGATAACCGTATATGGGCTGATTTCGCAGTCATCGCCGATAACCGCGTTTTTAATCACGCAGCCGGTCCCGATCTTCACGCGGTTGCCCAGCGCCACGCGGCCTTCCACAATGACATTAGTATCGATTTCAACATCGCGCCCGTGCGTTAATTCACCGCGCAGATCGAAACGAGCCGGATCGCGCAGCATCACGCCAGCCAGCAGCAGCTTATCGGCCTGTTCCGTTTGGAAGACACGTTCCAGACGAGAGAGCTGCAGGCGGTTATTTACGCCTTCGACTTCACTCAGGCGATCCGGATGAACGGCGGCGATTTCGCGCCCTTCTCCGTGGGCCAGGGCAATAATGTCCGTGATGTAGAACTCGCCCTGGGCGTTGTTGTTATCCAGCTTACCAAGCCAGCGCTTCAGGTCTGCGCCGTTAGCCACCAGAATCCCGGTGTTGATTTCGTTGATTTTACGCTGCTCTTCGCTGGCGTCTTTATGCTCAACGATGCCAACGACCTTGCCATTTTCCCGCGCAATGCGGCCATAGCCGGTAGGGTCGTCCAGCTTAACGGTCAGCAGGCCGATGCCACCCTGCGGTTTGGCTTCACGCAGGCGCTGCAAAGTCTCCACCGAGATCAGCGGCACATCGCCGTACAGCATCAGAATATCTTCGTCATCGGCAAAGAACGGGGCCGCCATCTGCATGGCGTGGCCGGTTCCCAACTGCTCAGCCTGCAGCACCCAGTTGAGGGCCTCATCGTTCAGGGTCTGTTTGAGCAGATCGCCGCCGTGGCCATACACCAGGTTAACCCGCTGGGCGCCTAATTTATTCGCGGCATCAATGACATGTTGAACCATTGGCTTCCCGGCCAGCGTGTGCAGCACCTTAGGAAGATCTGAGTACATGCGGGTCCCTTTGCCTGCGGCAAGGATAACCACGCTCATTGCGCTGTTTGACATACGTGTCCTGAATCTGTTTAGTGTGTGAAGTAAAGCGATTTAGCCTTGAAAATTCTACATATTTTGCACCAAAAAATACGTTGCTGCTAATTTAACCGCCATAATGTTATCTGAGTCTTTTATAGCAGTAACGGCGGCAGAATCCATGGGATTTAAGGTCAAAATGGTGCCAACACACCCCGCAGACCACGCTATCTCGCTGGTTTTACAATTATTTTGAAGGCGGAATAAAGTTGAAAGATAAAAAAAATGCCAGTCAGGTTTCCCGGACTGGCATTTGTCTTTTCAAGCAGGTAGTTACATCGCTTTTTTGGTTAACTCGATAACGCGCAGTTTGGCGATCGCTTTAGCCAGTTCAGCAGAAGCCTGAGCGTAATCCACGTCACCGTGGGAGCTATGCATGTGCTCTTCAGCTTTGCGTTTCGCTTCCAGGGCACGCGCTTCGTCGAGATCCTGGCCGCGAATCGCGGTGTCAGCCAGGACGGTTACGTTACCCGGCTGCACTTCCAGAACACCGCCGGACAGGTAGATAAACTCTTCATGTCCGTGCTGCTTAACGATGCGAATCATACCAGGCTTAATGGCGGTGAGCAGCGGCGCGTGGCCTGGGAAAATACCCAGCTCGCCTTCGCTACCCGTTACCTGGATCTTCTCGACCAGACCGGAGAACATTTGCTGCTCCGCGCTGACGACGTCCAGGTGGTAAGTCATAGCCATGTCACCCTCCGATTAGGCGTTAAAGTTTTTTCGCTTTCTCAACGGCTTCGTCGATGGAGCCAACCATGTAGAACGCCTGCTCTGGCAGATGGTCGTATTCGCCGTCCATGATGCCTTTAAAGCCACGGATGGTGTCTTTCAGCGAAACGTATTTGCCTGGAGAACCGGTAAAGACTTCTGCTACGAAGAACGGCTGAGACAGGAAGCGCTGGATCTTACGCGCACGTGCTACAACCAGTTTGTCTTCTTCGGACAGTTCGTCCATACCCAGAATCGCGATGATGTCTTTCAGTTCCTGGTAACGCTGCAGGATGGACTGAACGCCACGCGCGGTGTCGTAGTGCTCCTGACCAACAACCAGCGGATCAAGCTGACGGCTGGTGGAGTCCAGCGGGTCTACTGCCGGGTAAATACCCAGAGATGCGATCTGACGGCTCAGCGTAACGGTTGAGTCCAGGTGCGCAAAGGTGGTCGCCGGAGACGGGTCAGTCAAGTCATCCGCAGGAACGTAAACGGCCTGTACGGAGGTGATAGAACCGGTCTTGGTGGAGGTAATACGCTCCTGAAGAACACCCATCTCTTCTGCCAGCGTAGGCTGGTAACCTACCGCAGAAGGCATACGACCCAGCAGGGCAGATACTTCGGTACCGGCCAGGGTATAACGGTAGATGTTATCAACGAACAGCAGAACGTCGCGGCCTTCGTCACGGAATTTTTCCGCGATGGTCAGACCGGTCAGCGCTACGCGCAGACGGTTACCTGGTGGCTCGTTCATCTGGCCGTAAACCAGCGCTACTTTGTCCAGAACGTTGGAGTCGGTCATTTCGTGGTAGAAGTCGTTACCCTCACGAGTACGCTCACCCACGCCTGCAAACACGGAGTAACCGGAGTGCTCGATCGCGATGTTACGGATCAGCTCCATCATGTTTACGGTTTTACCTACGCCCGCACCACCGAACAGACCTACTTTACCGCCCTTAGCGAACGGACAAATCAGGTCGATAACTTTGATGCCGGTTTCCAGCAGTTCCTGAGAGCTGGACAGCTCTTCGTAGGAAGGTGCTGCACGGTGAATCGCCCAACGGTCTTCTTCGCCGATGTCGCCTTTCATGTCGATCGGCTGACCCAGCACGTTCATGATACGGCCAAGGGTCGCTTTACCTACCGGGACTTCGATCGGGTGCTCGAGGTCTGTCACTACCAGACCACGACGCAGACCGTCGGAAGAACCCATTGCGATGGTACGCACGATACCACCACCGAGCTGCTGCTGAACTTCCAGCACCAGCTTCTCACTGTTGTTCTGTACCTCAAGCGCGTCATAAACGCGCGGTACGCCGTCCTGAGGGAACTCGACGTCCACCACGGCGCCGATTACCTGGACAATCTTTCCAGTAGCCATCTTGAATCCTCTACGTAATTCGTTTACCCGTCATATTTCAATTTGCAGATGCGTTGACTGCCTTCCCTCACCCCGGTCACTTACTTAAGTAAGCTCTTGAGGATTCGCTCAGTTGCCGCCTTTCTGCAAACCGAACTATTTAGGGTAATAACCTGGTTAAACCGCGGACGCGCCACCGACGATTTCGGTAAGTTCCTGAGTAATGCTTGCCTGACGAGCTTTGTTGTAGACCAACCGCAGCTCTTTAATCAGGCTACCGCCGTTATCGGTTGCGGCTTTCATCGCCACCATACGCGCGGCCTGCTCACTGGCCAGGTTTTCTACGACGCCCTGATAAACCTGCGATTCGACATAACGACGCAGCAGGGTGTCCAGCAGCGCTTTCGGATCCGGTTCGTACAGGTAGTCCCAGGATTTACGCTTCAGATCCTCATCTTCTGATGCCGGTAACGGCAGCAGCTGAGTGATGGTCGGAACCTGAGACATGGTGTTGACAAATTTGTTGCTGACAACGTACAGCTTGTCCAGACGACCTTCGTCGTAGGCTTGCAGCATCACTTTCACCGGGCCGATCAGTTCAGACAGGGAAGGGTTATCTCCCATGCCGGTAACCTGAGCAACCACGTTGCCGCCAACGGAGTTGAAGAAAGATACGCCTTTAGAGCCGATCATCGCGAGTTCGCTCTGAACGCCCTTATCGGACCACTCTTTCATATCCGCCAGCACTTTTTTGAACAGGTTAATGTTCAAACCGCCGCACAAACCACGATCGGTCGACACCACCAGGTAGCCCACGCGCTTAACGTCGCGTTCTTCCAGGTATGGGTGCTTATATTCCAGATTACCGTTCGCAAGGTGACCAATCACTTTGCGCATGGTATCTGCATAAGGACGGCTGGCCGCCATGCGATCCTGCGATTTACGCATTTTGGAAGCGGCGACCATCTCCATCGCTTTGGTGATCTTCTGCGTGTTCTGGACGCTTGCGATCTTACTACGTATCTCTTTTGCGCCGGCCATGAGCTTCTCCTCAATGCCTCGCGGCCTGTCCTAAGACAGGCCGCTAAGACGTTACCAGGACTGGGTTGCTTTAAAGGAGTCGAGGATGCCTTTCAGCTTGCCTTCGATCTCGTCGTTATAGCCACCGGTCTGGTTAATTTCTTGCATCAGCGGAGCGTGATCACGGTCAGCGTAAGCCAGCAGAGCGGCTTCGAAGCTACCGATTTTCGCCAGTTCCACGTCTTCGAGGTAACCGCGTTCAGCCGCGAACAGCACCAGGCCCTGCTGTGCAACAGACATTGGGGCATACTGTTTCTGTTTCAGCAGCTCGGTCACTTTCTGACCGTGGCTCAGCTGTTTGCGGGTTGCTTCGTCCAGATCGGATGCGAACTGAGAGAACGCAGCCAGTTCACGATACTGTGCCAGCGCGGTACGGATACCACCGGACAGTTTCTTGATGATCTTAGTCTGAGCAGCACCACCAACACGAGATACCGAAATACCTGGGTTAACCGCCGGACGAATACCGGAGTTAAACAGGTTGGTTTCCAGGAAGATCTGACCATCGGTAATGGAAATTACGTTGGTCGGAACGAACGCAGAAACGTCACCCGCTTGGGTTTCGATGATCGGCAGAGCGGTCAGGGAGCCGGTTTTACCTTTAACTTCACCTTTGGTGAAAGCTTCCACGTATTCCGCGTTAACGCGGGATGCGCGCTCCAGCAGACGGGAGTGGAGGTAGAACACGTCGCCTGGGAATGCTTCACGACCTGGTGGACGACGAAGCAGCAGGGAAACCTGACGATAAGCAACAGCCTGTTTGGACAGGTCATCGTATACGATCAGCGCATCTTCACCGCGGTCACGGAAGTATTCGCCCATTGCGCAACCGGCATATGGTGCCAGGTATTGCAGTGCAGCAGATTCAGACGCAGTCGCCACAACAACGATAGTGTTGGACAGTGCACCGTGCTCTTCCAGTTTACGAACCACGTTAGAAATGGTGGACGCTTTCTGGCCGATAGCCACGTACACACATTTGATGCCGGAGTCACGCTGGTTGATGATGGCATCGATTGCCATCGCGGTTTTACCGGTCTGACGGTCACCGATGATCAGCTCACGCTGGCCACGGCCGATTGGAATCATCGCATCGACGGATTTATAACCGGTCTGAACCGGCTGGTCGACGGACTGACGTTCGATTACGCCCGGTGCGATAACTTCGATTGGCGAGAAGCCATCGTTATCAACTGGACCTTTACCGTCAATTGGTGCACCCAGGGTGTTCACCACACGGCCCAGCAGGCCGCGGCCGACCGGTACTTCCAGAATACGGCCAGTACACTTAACTTTCATGCCTTCGGCAAGGTCAGCGTATGGACCCATAACTACAGCACCTACGGAGTCGCGCTCCAGGTTCAGTGCGATAGCGTAACGGTTTCCCGGCAGGGAAATCATCTCACCCTGCATACAATCGGCCAGGCCGTGAACGCGGATAATACCGTCACTTACAGAAACAATTGTACCTTCGTTGTGAGCTTCACTCACAACATTGAACTGAGCAATGCGCTGCTTGATCAGTTCGCTGATTTCGGTGGAATTCAGTTGCATGCTCCAGTCCCCTTAAGACTGCAAGACGTCTGCAAGGCGTTCAAGACGGCCGCGTACGCTACCGTCAATGACCATATCACCCGACTGGATGATAACGCCCGCCATAACAGACTTATCGATTTTGCAATTCAGCTTAACTTTGCGTGACAGACGTTTTTCCATTGCGGTCGTGATGTTCGCGAGTTGCTCATTACTCAGTTCAGCAGCAGAAGTTACCTGAACCTCTGCAATCGCTTCACTCAGCGCGCGTAAATGCGCAAACTGCTCGAGAACATCCGGGAGCGCTTTTAGACGACCATTATCAGCCATCACCTTAATCAGGTTCTGGCCGTTGGCGTCCAGCTGCTCGCCGCAAATGGCGATGAACGAATCTGCGAGCGTTTCGGGTGCCAATGCACCGGAAAGGAGCTCTTCCATTTGTTCGTTTTTCGTTACCTCGGCAGCAAACGCCAGCATGTTCTGCCAGCGATCAATGCTCTGGTGTTCGACGGCAAAGTCAAAAGCTGCTTTGGCGTAGGGGCGAGCTACAGTTACAAATTCAGACATCAGCCCCTCCCTCCTTACAGTTCAGCGACCAGTTTATCGACGATGTCGCTGTTAGCAGCTTCATCTACGGAACGTTCGATTATCTTCTCGGCACCGGCAATAGCCAGCAGAGCGACCTGCTTACGCAGCTCTTCACGAGCGCGTTTACGCTCAGCGTCGATTTCTGCCTGAGCCTGTACAACGATTTTATTACGTTCCTGCTCTGCCTCAGTTTTCGCTTCATCAAGGATCTGGGCACGGCGTTTGTTCGCCTGCTCAATGATCACCTGAGCTTCCGCTTTGGCTTTTTTCAGCTGGTCGGTCGCGTTGGCCTGTGCAAGGTCAAGGTCCTTGTGAGCACGTTCAGCAGAAGCAAGACCGTCAGCAATTTCTTTTTGACGTTTCTCAATGGCTGCCATTAAAGGCGGCCATACATACTTCATGCAGAACAGAACAAACAGGACAAACGCGATGGCCTGGCCGAGGATTGTTGCGTTAATGTTCACAGCACAATGCCTCTTTGTTAGTTAACGTTCTGATATTGCCAGATGACTCAAACATCGCTCACTAAGCGACGGCGAACATCACGTACAGACCCAGACCAACAGCGATCATTGGGATTGCATCCACCAGACCCATTACGATAAAGAACTGAGTACGCAGCAGTGGAATCAGATCTGGTTGGCGTGCAGCGCCTTCCAGGAATTTGCCCCCGAGGATGCCGATACCGATCGCAGCACCGATTGCCGCCAGACCCATCATCACAGCGGCAGCCATGTACAGCAGATCCATATTCAGGTTTTCCATGACAGTCTCCAAGTTTGTTTCAGTTAAACGCAGTAGTGGTAAGTAAATTAATGTTCTTCAGACGCCATCGACAGATAGACGATCGTCAGAACCATGAAGATGAAGGCTTGCAGCGTAATAATCAGGATGTGGAAAATGGCCCAAGGCACATTCAGAATCCACTGTGACCACCACGGCAGCAGGCCAGCAATCAGAATGAAAATCAGCTCACCGGCATACATGTTGCCGAAAAGTCGCAGACCCAGTGAAACAGGTTTGGACAGCAGGCTTACCCCTTCAAGGATTAAGTTGAATGGAATAAATGCCCAGTGATTGAACGGCTGCAGCGTCAGCTCTTTCGTGAAGCCGCTAATGCCTTTCATTTTGATGCTGTAGAACAGAATGAGGACAAACACGCCCAGCGCCATAGAGAGGGTGATATTCACGTCCGCAGACGGCACCACACGCAGGGCTGGCAGGCCAAAGATGTGCTCGCCAATGTATGGCAGCAGATCGATAGGCAACAGGTCCATCACGTTCATCAGGAAGACCCAGACGAAAATCGTCAGAGCCAGTGGAGCGATAACCTTGCTTTTGCCATGGTACATGTCTTTCACGCTGCCATGCACAAAGCCAATAATCAGCTCTACAAAAGTCTGGAATTTACCCGGGACGCCGCTGGTTGCGGTTTTCGCCACTTTACGGAACAACACCAGGAACACCAGACCCAGAAATACTGAGAAGAACATGGAGTCGATGTTGAGCGTCCAGAAGGTAGCCGGGGGGTTATGCGGATCCACCAGCGAGAAAGTACGCAGGTCCAACTGAAGGTTATTCAGGTGGTGACCTATATACTCCTGCGGTGTAGAGATTTCTCCTGCAGACATGATGCCTCTTACCCTTTGTTGTTAATTACAGCTGGTGCGAGTATCTGCACAACCAGCACCGAAACCCACGTCACTATTAGCGGCAATACCACCGCCTTAAAGTACGCCAGCGCCACCACCAGAATGATAAAGGTCGCAATCACCTTCAGCACTTCGCCGAAGGCGAATGTCCAGGCCACACGGCCTTTTGAGGGTGTATGCGCCTGATGGCGCCAGGCAAAAATCATAAACAGCACGTTTGGCAGCCAAACCGCCATGCCCCCGCCGATGGCAGAAGCGCCCCAAGCGAGGCCTTTAAGGCAAAACAGCAGTCCAATTGCTACTACAGCCAGAAGTTGGATGAACAGAAGCTTGCGGGCTACGTTCTTACTCAAGAGCGACACAGACATGACGTTTCTAACTCCTGCTACCTATGAGGTATGTCGCGTGTCGTATAAAACTGTCTTTGCGACGCTGAGTCAAGCCTCAAAAAGCGAGCAAATTATACGGTGCGGCCCAGTGATTTCAAACAATAAGTAGCGAAAAGGTGAACAAATGTTTAAATAATTTTCTGCACAGCCATTTTCTGACTTTTGGTGAATCGCATCGGCTTCCTCAAAAAGTGCAAATAAGCCGAAATCCCAGACAGCAAAGCGTGCACACGATCACAAATTAGACATCTTATCGTCAGGCGTTATTTTGCAGCCTAAGAAAGCACTAATTACAGATGACTGATAATTAAGCTGATTAATGTGCACTCTGTTTAAAACACGCCGAAACATCATTAAAACCTTTCATTGACATTCCAGTTAAACTTTTAACATACGAAGCAGGTCGTTTTTCGGCGTATTTTAGTCGGATGATATTTTCAAATAAAATTATTATCCTGGTAACCAATCACCCTGAGGTTAAAAACAGGATGATTCCGAGTTAAATTTTGGTTAAATGTAACCAGGCATTTCATCGGCAACCCCCTCTTTTTTTAACCTCAGTGAAACATTTCAATCGCGCCGTTTTTTGATAAATATTAAGTTTTGTTTGCCTTAATCAGCACCAAATGCCTCTCCCCTTCCAGGCTCGGCACGTTGAGTTTGACGATATTTTCAACAGAAAATCCGACAGGCAGTTCGGTAATCTCTTCATCCGGACGTACCCCTTTCAGCGCATAGAACCTTCCGTTTTCCGCAGGCAGGTGGTGACACCAGTTCACCATGTCGCTAAGCGAGGCAAAAGCACGGCTGATGACGCCGTCAAACGGCGGCTCTGCCGGGAAATCTTCGACCCGGCTTTGGACCGGCGTGATGTTCTCAAGCTTCAGCTCGTGCTGCACCTGGCGCAGGAACCTGACGCGCTTGCCGAGGCTGTCCAGCAGGGTGAAATGCGAATCAGGGCGAACAATGGCCAGCGGGATGCCCGGCAGACCAGGGCCTGTGCCCACGTCGATAAACCGGCTTCCCTGTAAATGCGGTTCAACCACAATGCTGTCAAGAATATGGCGCACCAGCATTTCATCAGGATTACGCACCGAAGTGAGGTTGTAGGCCTTGTTCCATTTGTCGAGCAGCGAAACATAGCCCACCAGCTGCTGCTGCTGATTTTCAGGGAGGGTGATGCCCGCTTCTTTCAGCAGGCGAGATAATTTAGTCAGCACGTCGTAAACCCATCAAAAAAAGAGGCCAGGAAAGCCTGGCCTGTTGTTTTCTGTTTTTAGGCGCTGCGTCGCAGCAGCCCTTGTTTTTTAAGCCAGACAAGCAAAATAGAGATTGCCGCAGGGGTAATACCCGAAATGCGCGATGCCTGGCCAATAGAAACCGGTTTGTGATCGTTAAGCTTGGCGATCACTTCGTTAGACAGCCCGCTCACCTGGCTATAGTCGAGCGTTGCAGGCAGCACAGTATTCTCATTGCGCTGCTGTTTTTCAATCTCATCCTGCTGGCGCGCGATGTAGCCTTCGTATTTAACCTGGATCTCAACCTGCTCGGCGGCCTGAGGATCTTCCAGCCCTGGTGCGAAAGTGGAGAGCTGCATCATCGAAGCATAGGTCATTTCCGGCCGGCGCAGCAGATCTTCGCCGTTGGCTTCTTTCGAAAGCGGTGCGCTAAGTTGAGCATTCACTTCTTCCACCTGCTCAGAGTGCGGATGCAGCCAAATGTCTTTCAGGCGCTGACGTTCACGCTCGATCATCTCAAGCTTGTCGTTGAAGCGAGCCCAGCGGGCATCATCCACCAGCCCAAGTTCACGACCTGCCGCGGTCAAACGCAGATCGGCGTTGTCTTCACGCAGCATCAGGCGGTATTCAGCCCGAGAGGTAAACATGCGGTACGGTTCTTTGGTACCCAGCGTACACAGGTCGTCCACCAGCACGCCAAGGTATGCCTGGTCGCGACGTGGGGCCCAGCCCTCTTTCTCAGCAGAGAAGCGGGCGGCGTTCAGACCGGCAAGCAGGCCTTGAGCAGCCGCTTCTTCGTAACCGGTGGTGCCGTTAATCTGGCCAGCAAAGAACAGGCCCTGAATAAACTTACTTTCCAGCGTCGGTTTCAGATCGCGCGGATCGAAGAAGTCGTACTCAATCGCGTAGCCAGGACGAACGATCTTCGCATTCTCCATGCCCTTCATAGAGCGGACGATCTGCATCTGAACGTCGAACGGCAGGCTGGTGGAGATCCCGTTAGGGTAAATCTCATTGCTGGTCAGCCCTTCAGGCTCCAGGAAGATTTGGTGCGCGTTACGATCGGCGAAACGCATCACTTTGTCTTCGATAGAAGGGCAGTAGCGAGGACCAATACCTTCGATAATCCCCGCATACATTGGGCTGCGGTCGAGATTATTGCGAATAACCTCATGGGTCTGCTCGTTGGTATGGGTGATGTAGCAAGGTACCTGCTCTGGGTGCTGGTTCACGTTCCCCATGAACGAGAAGACCGGCATTGGGTTATCCCCATGCTGTGGAGCAAGTACGCTGAAATCTATGGTGCGGGCGTCAATACGTGGAGGCGTGCCTGTTTTCAGGCGGCTTACACGCAGAGGCAGTTCACGTAAGCGACGTGATAGCGGGATCGACGGGGGATCGCCTGCCCGGCCACCGCTGTAGTTATCCAGCCCGATGTGGATCTTACCGTCCAGGAAGGTCCCTACGGTGAGCACAACCGCTTTTGCACGGAATTTAAGGCCCATCTGGGTCACTGCGCCTACAACCCGATCGTTCTCAACGATAAGATCTTCAACCGCCTGCTGGAAAATCATCAGGTTGGGTTGGTTTTCCAACGCGGTGCGAACGGCCTGGCGGTAAAGCACGCGGTCTGCCTGAGCACGAGTAGCGCGGACTGCCGGGCCTTTGCTGGCGTTTAGTATCCTAAACTGAATGCCTGCATGATCGATCGCGGTTGCCATCAGGCCACCGAGGGCGTCCACTTCCTTAACCAAATGTCCCTTGCCAATACCGCCGATAGCCGGGTTACAGGACATTTGTCCCAGCGTGTCGATATTGTGTGTCAGAAGCAGGGTCTGCTGACCCATACGAGCTGCGGCCATTGCCGCCTCTGTGCCTGCATGACCCCCGCCGATGATGATGACGTCAAAAGGATCTGGATAAAACATGGTAACTGCCTCGGTTTCGCGAATGAGGGTTTGTGACTTCCCGGGCTGGGGATTCTACTCAACTTTAGTCTTTCGAGAAAGCGTCGGGATCTTCGGTAATTAAAAGAAGATCTTTTTTATTTAAAGATCTCTTTATTATGATCTCTTATTAGGATCGACCACCTCTGTGGATAAGCCATTTATCCATTTTAGGATCAATAACCTGGAAAGGATCGTTTGCTGTGTACTTCCGGTGATCCCACTCCGTATAAGCTGGGATCAGAATAGGGGTTTATGCACAACTCAAAAAGTGAACAGCAGTTGTTATTGGGATAACTACCGCTTAACCCAAGCTTTTAACCAGACTTATCCACATCTGATCGCGCAATCTTTACACTTCAGGGAGTAAATTAATCCATGAACCGACCCAAATCTCGGCCGGATCCTCAGGAATGTCGTGATCGAGGATGTTAATTTTGAGCAAGGATCCTAATCGAGAGGCGCCGCATTCGGTCAGCAGCAGGTCGATCTTCTCTATTGCACCGCAAAAGGTGTCGTATTCACGGCTGCCGATCCCGATCGCACCATAGCTTACTCCGCTCAGATCCGGGCGCTGTTCATTTATAGCGTCATAGAAAGGCTGAAGGTTGTCCGGCAGATCGCCAGCACCGTGCGTAGAGGAGACCACAAGCCAGATACCGCTGGTTTTAAGATCGTCTAAAAGAGGGCCGTGCAGCATTTCGGTGCCATGCCCTGCTTCTTCAAGCTTCTCTGCCAGATGTTCTGCTACATATTCGGCACTACCGAGCGTACTGCCGCTAATCAGAGTGATATCAGCCATTGTGTCCCGCCTTTTCAAATCGTCGCGTATTGTACGCTGTGAAAGAGCGGGGATCTACCTGTGGATAATATGGGTATTAAAATTAGGCCTCAGGGGCGGATGGTGCGCATGATCGGGTTCTGCAGTGAGATCAGCGTCTCGGTGGACTGAATTTCATCGATTGTTTGGATCTTGTTGATAAGTACCTGCTGGAGGGCATCAATGGATCGGCACATCACCTTAATAAAGATGCTGTAGTGGCCCGTGGTGTAGTAAGCCTCGGTCACCTCATCCAGGTTTTCCAGCTTGGTCAGGGCGGAGGGGTAGTCTTTCGCGCTCTTTAAAATAATGCCGATAAAGCAGCAGACGTCATAGCCAAGCTGCTTCGGGCTGATATCGATGCGCGCGCCGGTAATAATCCCGGCCTGCTTCATTTTCTCTACGCGAACGTGAATGGTGCCGGGGCTGACGCCAAACTGCTTGGCCAGTTCCGCATAGGCGGTGCGCGCATTTGCCATTAATGCTTCAAGTATCCCGCGATCGAGATTGTCGATTTGATAATTATCCATCACTTTTTCCTATGATAAATGCCGATTCTCCATTTTTTATAGCCTTAAATTCGTCGATTAAAAAGAGGCTGGCCTTTTTTATTGTTGATTATTGAATGTGATGGCGTTTCTGTTGCTTAATCGATGACAGAAACAACACAACAAAGAGAAAAGCCATGAAAACCGCCTGGATTGCTAAACAACGTCAGATTAGTTTTGTGAAAACCCATTTCTCCCGTCAGCTGGAAGAGAAGCTTGGCCTGATTGAAGTCCAGGCGCCGATCCTCAGCCGCGTGGGCGATGGTACACAGGACAACCTTTCTGGCAGCGAGAAAGCAGTGCAGGTAAAGGTGAAAACCTTGCCGCAGGCGCAGTTTGAAGTGGTGCATTCGCTGGCCAAATGGAAAAGAAAAACGCTAGGCCGGCATGACTTCAGCGCGGGCGAAGGGCTTTACACGCACATGAAAGCCCTTCGCCCCGATGAAGACCGTTTATCCCCTATTCACTCGGTCTATGTTGACCAGTGGGACTGGGAACGCGTGATGGGCGATGGCGAACGCCACACCGGCACGCTAAAACAAACCGTAGAGAGCATCTGGTCGGCAATTAAAGCTACCGAGGCTGAGGTTAGCGAACGGTTTGGCCTGGCCGCCTTCCTGCCGGAGAAAATCCATTTTGTTCATAGCGAAACGCTGCTGCAGCGCTTTCCGGGCCTGGATGCGAAAGGCCGCGAGCGCGCTATTGCTAAAGAGCTTGGGGCCGTCTTCTTGATAGGTATCGGCGGCAAGCTGTCGGACGGGAAGCGTCATGACGTTCGCGCCCCGGATTATGATGACTGGTCAACGAGCGGTGAAGGCGGGCTGGCGGGTCTGAACGGCGATATTCTGGTCTGGAACCCGGTGCTGGAAGATGCGTTAGAGCTCTCTTCTATGGGGATCCGCGTGGATGCAGAAACCCTGAAGCGCCAGCTGGCGACCACCGGAGATGAAGACAGGCTCCAGCTGGAGTGGCACCAGTCGCTGGTAAAAGGCGAGATGCCGCAAACCATCGGCGGCGGTATCGGCCAGTCTCGCCTGACAATGTTGCTGCTGCAGCTGCCGCACATCGGCCAGGTTCAGTGCGGCGTCTGGTCACCAGAAGTTCAGACTAAGGTTAGCGACCTGCTGTAAGCCTTAGCGCCGCCAGCGACGCAGCAGGCGGCTTCTCATCCCGGTGTCAAAGCGCCAGATATGGTCGAAAATGCGCATGATGCCGGGCTTGCCGTGCCCCGACATAGCGACGGCGTGAAAACGGTTCTGATACTGCCGCTGCAGCGCCTTCACGCTGCTGACGACATCATCCGGCAAGCGCTGGGCGATAAAATCAGAGATAACCACGGCATCGGCATCGTGCCAGTCTCCGGTCTGCATTTTCTCCAGGATTGAACGGAAGCAGCTGGCCAGATCCGTCCCACCGCTGAAATGCTGGCTTAAAAAGCGGATCGCCTGATCGATCCCGTCCCGCCCGCTCACCTCATAGCGCACGACTTCGCTGGAAAACAGCATAATAAAGCAGCGTCGGTTATCGGCGAGGGCAATACGCATCAGCGCGAGGCAAAAGGCTTTGGCGCATTGTTCGTTGAACCCGCCCATTGAGCCGGAAGTGTCCACGCAGACAATAAATGGCCCGCGGGGCTGCTCGTCAAAATCCTGATGGGCGACCGGACGTTCGATAATTTTTTCACGCCATGAATCACCGTGCAGGCGGTAAGTGAGCAGTTGCTTCTCCACCAGCCTGCGGTAGAACTCAAACTCCAGCTCGGTAATGCCCAGCGTTGCCAGCTCCGGCGGCAACAGACGCAGGATATCGTCGCTGCGCTGCAGGCCATCAACCTGTTCAGGGACGGTGGCTGGCTCCCGGACCAGCATACGCCATGGCTCGGTGGGGGAATCTTTACGCGGCACGGATTTCGCCTCGCGAGAGCGCCCCAGCTGCTCGGCAAGCTGCATCAGTTCCGGCTGGCCGGTAAGAAACTCACCGTATTGCACAATCAGCTGATAATCTCCGCGCTTCAGGGCGCCGCCGCTCATATCCCACAGCTTGCCGGCGGCCTTGTCGTTTTCCGCCAGCGCCGGGTCCAGCTGCCCGCTGAGCGCCAGCCGCGCCTGAATCTCGGCCAGAAGTTTATCGCGTTCATCTTCCAGCAGCTGTTGGTTAAGCGACGTGGCCTGTACAACCAGGCTTAGCCGCCAGCGCTGCAGAAACAGCGTATGCTGCGCCGGGGTGAAGTGCGGGTTCTCGGCCACCAGCGTTTTGGCCTGCTCATAGAACGGCGAGCCGAGTTTGTGCAGCAGCTGAATAATCTCCGGCAACCGGGTAATAAGCTGCCCGGTGCTGAGCAGCTGGCTTTGCTGGTAGCAAAGGACTTCCTGCGCCAGCTCATCCGGGACATGGCCGTCCTTCAGGCGGCCTTTGAGCTGGTCTCGCCAACGAGGTAAGTCTTCACTAACTGCTTTTTTCAAACGCGGGAATTTTTCGAAAAACACCGCCAGCTGCGGCGCAGCCAGCAGGGTAATGATTATTTCTTCTATCAGTTCACCTTCACCAATGGCGAGGATCATATCCAGCGTTTCAACGCTTATCATTGCCGCGCCTGTTTCAGCTGCGCGGCCACGTCCTGCAGGCTGGCTTCAATTTTCCCCAGCCAGTCGCTTTCTATAAACAGGCACTTTTGCTGATCGTTAAAGCGCTCGTGCTGCTGGTGAAGCGCAGCATCAAGATCGTCGAACTGCTTTTTGATCTCATCAGGCACGCCTTGTTGCTGGTGGCCCGGCAGCGCAAGCCGGGTGGCCTGAAGGCTGACATCGCGAATAGTCAGGTGCAGGCTGTTGTCTACCTCCAGATTAAGCAGCTGCGCAAAGCCAATCCCATTGAGCTTACCGCGGATCTCGCCTCCTTTATTAAGCCACTGAGCCAGCGCCTCACGTGCAAGGGTGATATGAATCACTTCGATATCGTGCAGTTTCAGCGGCTTTTGCAGTAAAAGCGTCAGCGTTTCGCCGGTTATCTCATCCGGTAGCTGATACTGCGGTTTGCGGCTGAACATGCCGGTCTGTTTGAGTACGGTAAAGGCATCCCGGTCGCTGCTTTGCTGCTGGAGCTGAAGGCGCCGCTGCACGATAGCGCTGAGTTTGCTGAGAATAGCCTGCTGTTGCCACGCGTGTCCGGTCATCAAAACTTCAATCTGCTGCTGCATTAAATTCATCGTCGCCGTGTCGTGCCACAGGCAGTCTTTCAGCAGGATAAGATCGATAGGTGCCACGGTATCGCGGCCGTTAAAGAAGGCGCTGGCCTGCAGCAGGCGAATGGCTTTTTTCCAGCGGCGGTCAGAAACATAAGGCGCCCCCGGCGTGGCCTCAAGCAGCTGTCTCAGGGTGAAGATAAGTTCAAAAACGTCCTCCGGCAGCGCGATGCTGCCAATTTGCTGCTGCCAGCTGAAATATTCTTCATCGGTAACCTGCAGGCTTTCGGTAACCGGATTAAAATTCTCGTCGTGCTGGCTGATGAGCATCGAACGGAAATTGCCTTTGTCCTGCACCTTGTCGAGCCACAGACGAATCAGCATGCGGTCATACAGCGCTTCCAGGCTGCTGTCCGCTTCGGGTAATTCGTTGGACGCGGCCACCAGCAGGCGCATCGGGATTTTTTCTTCACTGGCGCCGTTGCGAAAGCGGCGTTCGTTAATGGCGGTCAGCAAGGTATTTAAAATCGCCGGGCCTGCTTTCCAGATCTCATCCAGAAACACAATTTCGGCTTCCGGCAGATAGCCTGCGGTCAGGCGCTCGTAGCGTCCTTCATCTTTCAGGGCCTGAATAGAAAGCGGACCAAAAACTTCTTCTGGCGTTGAGAAGCGAGTCATTAGATATTCAAAGGCGCGCGCTTCGCGGAAAGCGAACTTAAGACGGCGAGCGATCAGGCTTTTCGCAATGCCCGGCGGGCCAAGTAAAAAGACGCTCTCGCCGCTGAGCGCCGCCAGCAAACAAAGGCGAACGGCGTGCTGACGCTCAAAAAGTCCTTTTTCCAGCGCCTGGCTGAGACGAGAAATTCTTTCAGCCAGCAAATGTGATTGAGCCATAATTAGCTTTGCATCCTTACGCGGTTAACCCTGTGGAGGAACGCGAGTATAGCGTTTATTTTTAGCCAGTTAATGTGCTGATTATGCCGCATGCAGCGTTTGAGCTGGGATAAGTCAAATGCATTTAGGAGTACGATTTACACAATTATCGTGCATACTGTGCGCCGTTTTGTGGGCCAAGGGACTAAGCACACGTTTTCGGGATTCCAACAAAAGATTAGTCTATGAGCGCTGATAATAAACAATCGTTGCCGGCCGTTACGCTGGCTGCTATCGGGGTTGTGTACGGTGATATAGGTACCAGCCCGCTTTATACCCTTCGTGAATGCCTGTCCGGGCAGTTTGGGTTTGGCGTTGAACGCGACGCCGTGTTTGGTTTTTTGTCGTTAATTTTTTGGCTGTTGGTTCTGGTCGTCTCCATTAAATACCTCACCTTTGTGATGCGTGCGGATAATGCCGGGGAAGGCGGGATCTTAACGCTGATGTCTCTGGCCGGGCGCAATACGACGGCCCGCATGACCTCGGTGCTGGTAATCATGGGGTTGATTGGCGGCAGCTTCTTCTACGGCGAGGTGGTTATCACGCCGGCGATATCGGTGATGTCGGCCATAGAAGGCCTGGAGATAGCCGCGCCGCAGCTGGACCAATACATCGTCCCTCTCTCTATTATTGTTCTGACGCTGCTGTTTATGATTCAGAAGCACGGCACCGGGATGGTGGGCAAGCTGTTTGCTCCGGTGATGTTGCTGTGGTTCCTGACGCTCGCCGTCCTGGGCGCGCGCAGTATTATCGGCAACCCGGAAGTCCTGCAGGCGCTTAACCCTGCCTGGGCGGTGAATTTCTTCGTGCAGTATAAAACGGTGTCGTTCGTTGCTCTCGGTGCGGTGGTGCTGGCGATAACCGGCGTTGAAGCGCTGTATGCCGATATGGGGCACTTCGGTAAGCTCCCGATTCGCATCGCATGGTTTATTGCGGTTCTGCCTTCTCTGGTCCTTAACTATTTTGGCCAGGGCGCGCTGCTGCTGAAGAACCCGGAAGCGATTAAAAACCCGTTCTTCCTGCTGGCGCCTGACTGGGCGCTGATCCCGCTGCTGATTCTGGCAACGCTGGCCACGGTTATCGCCTCTCAGGCCGTTATTTCCGGCGTCTTCTCGCTGACGCGTCAGGCGGTTCGTCTGGGCTATCTATCGCCAATGCGCATCATCCACACCTCGGAAATGGAGTCCGGGCAGATTTACATTCCAGCGATTAACTGGATCCTGTATATCGCCGTGGTGATTGTTATCGTTAGCTTTGAACACTCAAGCAACCTTGCGGCTGCTTACGGCATCGCGGTAACCGGCACGATGGTGCTGACCTCGATCCTCTGCTGTACCGTCGCGCGCAAAAACTGGCACTGGAATAAAATTGCCGTGCTCCTGATGTGCGTGGGCTTCCTGTTTATCGACGTGCCGCTGTTCTCGGCTAACCTCGAGAAAATCGTCTCCGGTGGCTGGCTGCCGCTCACGCTGGGCCTCGTCATGTTTACCATTATGACGACGTGGAAGAGCGAGCGCTTCCGCCTGCTGCGCCGCATGCACGAGCACGGTAATTCTCTGGAAGCGATGATTGCTTCGCTCGAGAAGTCGCCGCCGGTTCGCGTGCCGGGCACAGCGGTCTATATGTCCCGCGCTCTGAACGTGATTCCGTTTGCGATGCTGCATAACCTCAAGCACAACAAAGTGCTGCATGAGCGAGTGGTGCTGCTGACCCTGCGTACCGAAGATGCGCCGTACGTTCACAACGTGCGTCGTGTTTCCATTGAGCAGCTGTCGCCAACCTTCTGGCGCGTGGTGGCAAGCTACGGCTGGCGTGAAACGCCGAACGTGGAAGAGATTTTCCACCGCTGTGGCCTTGAGGGACTGAGCTGCCGGATGATGGAAACATCGTTCTTCATGTCGCACGAGTCGCTGATTATCGGCAAGCGTCCGTGGTATCTCCGCCTGCGCGGCAAGCTGTTCCTCGCCCTGCAGCGAAACGCTCTACGTGCGCCTGACCAGTTTGAGATCCCGCCGAACAGGGTTATCGAGCTGGGCACCCAGGTCGAGATTTAAGTTAGCGAATCAGTGCTGGTTTCAGATCTCAGGAACGATTCGGCATGATCCCCTCACCCCGGCCCTCTCCCACAGGGAGAGGGAGTAAACACTAAAAACGGTACTCAGGTACCGTTTTGCGTTTATTAGCGAAACGTTTCGATGTTGATCACACTTCTTTAACCTGGTGGTTGTTTAACCGCCATCTCATTTCCTACACTCATTGTCAGCGAAACGTTTCGCTAGTGGAGCAGGAAAATGAAGAAAGGTACCGTTCTTAACGCTGATATTTCGGCCGTTATCTCCCGTCTGGGGCACACCGATACGCTGGTGATTGCCGACGCCGGGCTGCCAATTCCGCGCAATACTCAGCGCATCGATCTGGCATTGACTCACGGCGTTCCGGGCTTTATGCAGGTCGTGGACGTGGTAACTCAGGAAATGCAGGTTGAGGCGGCAATCATTGCTTCTGAAATCAAACAACATAATCCCGCGCTTCACGAAACGTTGCTCAGTCACATTGAGCAACTGCAAAAACACCAGGGAAACACCATAACTATTCGTTACATCAGTCATGAGCAGTTCAAGCAGCACACCGCGGATGCACATGCGGTTATTCGCAGCGGGGAGTGTTCCCCGTATGCGAATATCATTCTCTGTGCTGGCGTAACCTTCTGAGGAGGCCAGTATGGAACCTTTACTGCAACTTAAAGGGATCGATAAATCGTTCCCTGGGGTGAAAGCCCTCTCTGGCGCGGCGCTGAACGTCTATCAGGGTCGTGCCATGGCGCTGGTGGGTGAAAACGGCGCCGGCAAATCCACCATGATGAAAGTCCTGACCGGGATCTACTCCAAAGATGCCGGTTCGCTGCTGTGGCTTGGGAAAGAAACGGCCTTCAGCGGGCCAAAAGCCTCCCAGGAAGCCGGCATCGGGATTATTCACCAGGAACTTAATCTCATCCCGCAGCTCAGCATTGCGGAAAACATCTTCCTTGGCCGCGAGTTTGTCGGGCGTTTTGGCAAAATTGACTGGAAGAAGATGTACCGGGAAGCCGACAAGCTGCTGGCGAAGCTGAATTTACGCTACACCAGCGAGCGCCTGGTAGGCGAACTGTCGATTGGCGATCAGCAAATGGTCGAAATAGCCAAGGTGCTGAGCTTCGAGTCAAAAGTCATCGTCATGGATGAGCCGACAGATGCGCTGACCGACACCGAAACCGAGTCGCTGTTCCGCGTCATCCGTGAGCTGAAGGCTCAGGGCTGCGGCATCGTGTACATCTCCCACCGCATGAAAGAGATCTTTGAAGTCTGCGACGACGTGACCGTTCTACGCGACGGGCAGTTTATCGCCGAGCGTGAAGTCTCCGCGCTCACCGAAGACACGCTTATCGAAATGATGGTTGGCCGCAAGCTTGAAGACCAGTATCCGCATCTGGACAAACAGCCGGGCGACATTCGCCTGCGGGTTGATAACGTGTCCGGCCCCGGCGTGAAAGAGGTTTCTTTCACGCTGCGCAAGGGCGAAATCCTCGGCGTGGCCGGACTGATGGGTGCCGGGCGTACCGAACTCATGAAGGTGCTGTATGGCGCGCTGCCGAGAACCGGCGGCTATGTGGCGCTGGATGGTCGCGAAGTGGTGACTCGCTCTCCGCAGGACGGGCTGGCAAACGGCATCGTTTACATCTCCGAAGACCGCAAGCGCGATGGCCTGGTACTGGGCATGTCGGTGAAAGAGAATATGTCGCTGACCGCGCTGCGCTATTTCAGCCGCGACGTTGGCAGCCTGAAGCATAAAGATGAGCAGCAGGCAGTGCAGGATTTCATTCGCCTGTTTAACGTCAAAACGCCTTCTATGGAGCAGCCAATTGGCCTGCTTTCCGGCGGCAACCAGCAGAAAGTCGCCATCGCGCGTGGCCTGATGACCCGTCCGAAAGTGCTGATCCTCGATGAGCCAACCCGCGGCGTTGACGTTGGGGCGAAAAAAGAAATTTATCAGTTAATTAACCAGTTTAAAGCCGAGGGTTTGAGCATCATTCTGGTGTCGTCCGAGATGCCGGAAGTGCTGGGCATGAGCGACCGCATCATGGTTATCCACGAAGGGCGACTGAGCGGGGAGTTCTCCCGAGAAGACGCTACCCAGGAGGCGCTGATGGCCGCGGCCGTTGGTAAGCTTAATCGAGTGAATCAGGAGTTAGATAAATGAGTACCCAGACCGTGTCCACCCGTCGCTGGTTCACCAAAGCGTGGCTGTTGGAGCAAAAATCGCTGATCGCTCTGCTGGTGCTGATTGCGATTGTTTCAGCGCTGAGCCCGAACTTCTTTACCGTGAATAACCTGTTCAACATCCTGCAGCAAACCTCGGTTAACGCCATTATGGCGGTGGGGATGACGCTGGTCATTCTGACCTCCGGGATCGACCTGTCCGTCGGTTCTCTTCTGGCGCTGACCGGGGCGGTGGCCGCCTCTATTGTTGGCTTTGAGGTTAATGCGCTGGTGGCCGTTGCCGCCGCGCTGGCTCTGGGGGCTGCTATTGGCGCCGTGACCGGGGTGATTGTTGCGAAAGGGCGAGTTCAGGCCTTTATCGCCACGCTGGTGATGATGCTGCTGCTGCGTGGGGTGACGCTGGTTTACACCAACGGCAGCCCGATGAATACCGGCTTCTCGGACAATGCAGACCTGTTTGGCTGGTTCGGTATTGGCCGTCCGCTGGGGATCCCAACGCCGGTCTGGATTATGGCTGTTGTCTTCCTGGCCGCATGGTACATGCTGCACCATACCCGCCTGGGGCGTTATATCTATGCGCTCGGTGGGAACGAAGCGGCGACGCGCCTGTCCGGGATTAGCGTCAACAAAGTGAAAATCATCGTTTACTCTATGTGTGGTCTGCTGGCGTCGCTCGCGGGGATCATCGAAGTCGCGCGTCTTTCTTCTGCGCAGCCTACGGCGGGTGCGGGATACGAACTGGATGCTATCGCGGCGGTCGTGCTGGGTGGTACCAGCCTGGCAGGCGGTAAAGGTCGCATTGTCGGTACGCTTATCGGGGCATTGATCCTCGGCTTCCTGAACAATGGCCTGAATTTATTAGGTGTTTCTTCTTATTACCAGATGATCGTCAAAGCGGTGGTTATTTTGCTGGCGGTGCTGGTGGACAATAAAAAGCAGTAAAACCATAACCCTACAGGACATCTGACTATGAATATGAAAAAACTGGCTACCCTGGTTTCCGCTGTCGCCCTGAGCGCCACCGTAAGCGCTAACGCCATGGCAAAAGATACCATCGCGCTGGTGGTGTCTACCCTGAACAACCCGTTCTTCGTATCGCTTAAAGACGGCGCGCAGAAAGAGGCCGACAAGCTGGGCTACAACCTGGTGGTGCTGGATTCACAAAACAACCCGGCGAAAGAGCTGGCTAACGTGCAGGACTTAACCGTTCGCGGCACCAGGCTTATGCTGATCAACCCAACCGATTCCGACGCGGTGGGTAATGCCGTTAAAATGGCAAATCAGGCTAAAATCCCGGTGATTACCCTCGACCGTATCGCAAACCAGGGTACCGTGGTGAGCCACATTGCTTCTGATAACGTTGCCGGCGGGAAAATGGCCGGTGATTTCATCGCTAAGAAACTGGGTGAAGGCGCGAAAGTCATTGAACTGCAGGGTATTGCAGGCGCTTCCGCTGCTCGTGAGCGTGGCGAAGGTTTCAAGCAGGCCGTTGCCGCACATAAACTTGACGTGCTGGCGAGCCAGCCGGCTGACTTCGACCGCACTAAAGGTCTGAACGTTATGCAGAACCTGCTGACCGCGCACCCTAACGTTCAGGCGGTATTCGCTCAGAACGATGAAATGGCACTGGGTGCCCTGCGTGCGCTGCAAACCGCGGGTAAATCTGATGTACTGGTCGTTGGTTTTGACGGTACGGCCGACGGCGTGAAGGCAGTAGAAGGCGGCAAGCTGGGCGCGACTGTTGCCCAGATGGCTGACCAGATCGGCGTTATCGGTGTGGAAACCGCCGATAAAGTGCTGAAAGGCGAGAAAGTGGATGCGAAAATCCCGGTCGACTTGAAACTGATCACCAAATAAGACGCAAAGAAAAGCAGGGCATCGCGCCGCTCAGCAATGAGTGGCGCACTCAAACTGGATATCAAGATATGAAAAGCACTGGCAAACTCGTCGTTCTGGGCAGCATCAACGCTGACCACATCCTCAACCTCGAACATTTCCCAACCCCGGGCGAAACCGTCACCGGGCAGGGCTATCAGGTGGCGTTCGGCGGTAAAGGCGCGAACCAGGCCGTGGCGGCCGGGCGTAGCGGGGCCGACATCGCGTTTATTGCCTGTGTGGGTGATGACGATACCGGCAGCCGAGTTTGTAAGCAGCTTGCCAGTGATAACATTGATACTTCGCCAATCAGCACGATTAAAGATGAAGCCACCGGCGTCGCGCTGATTTTCGTCAATGGCGCAGGTGAAAACGTTATTGGGATCCACGCTGGCGCTAACGCGGCCTTAACTCCTGGGCTGGTTGAGGCGGAACAGCAGAAAATCGCCGAAGCTTCTGCTTTATTAATGCAGCTGGAATCTCCGCTCGAAAGCGTGCTGGCGGCGGCGAAAATTGCCCATCAGCACCAGACCAAAGTTATTCTTAATCCGGCCCCGGCCTGTGAACTCTCCGATGAGCTTCTGGCGCTGCTGGATATGATCACCCCGAACGAAACCGAGGCGGAAAAGCTGACCGGCGTGCGCGTTGAGAGCGACGAAGATGCCGCCAAAGCCGCTGAAGTGCTTCACGGGAAGGGGATCGACACGGTAATTATCACCCTCGGCAGCCGTGGCGTATGGCTCAGCGAAAATGGCAGCGGCAAACGCGTGCCGGGCTTTAAGGTCAAAGCTGTTGATACTATTGCTGCCGGCGACACCTTTAACGGCGCGCTGGTTACCGCGCTGCTGGAAGATAAGCCGATGGAAGACGCCGTGAGATTCGCTCATGCCGCAGCCGCGATTGCCGTAACGCGTAAAGGCGCCCAGCCTTCCGTGCCGTGGCGTCAGGAGATTGACGAGTTTCTGCAACAGCAGAGGTAAGCTATGGCTACCATGAAAGACGTCGCCCGCCTGGCGGGCGTTTCTACTTCTACCGTTTCGCACGTCATTAATAATGACCGCTTCGTGAGCGATGCTATTCGCCAGAAGGTAGAGGAAGCTGTTAAAACTCTGAATTATGCCCCTTCTGCGCTGGCGCGAAGCTTAAAGCTCAATCAAACCCATACTATCGGCATGCTGATCACAGCGAGTAGCAACCCGTTCTATTCTGAACTGGTTCGCGGCGTTGAACGCAGCTGCTTTGAGCGCGGCTACAGCCTGGTGCTGTGCAATACCGAAGGCGATGAGCATCGCATGAACCGAAATCTGGAAACGCTGCTGCAAAAGCGCGTGGATGGATTGCTGCTGCTGTGCACCGAAACACATCAGCCTTCGCCTGAAATCATCAACCGCTACCCGACTATCCCTACCGTAATGATGGACTGGGCTCCGTTTGAGGGGCTGAGCGATGTGATTCAGGATAACTCGCTGCTCGGCGGGGAAATGGCCACGCAGCATCTGATCGACAATGGCTATGCCCGCATTGCCTGCATTGCCGGGCCGCAGGACAAAACGCCGGCCAGGCTGCGCCTTGAAGGCTACCGTAAAGCCATGGATCAGGCCGGGCTGGCTATCCTCCCGGGCTATGAAATTATCGGTGACTTTGAGTTTCAGGGCGGGTTTAGCGCCATGAGCGAGCTGCTCACGCTCAAGGAAAGGCCAGATGCAGTATTTATGGGCAATGACGCGATGGCCGTGGGCGCTTACCATGCTTTATATCAGGCTGGCCTTAGCGTGCCGCAGGATATGGCGGTGATTGGCTACGATGATATTGACTTGCTCGCTACATGACGCCGCCGCTGACGACCATTCATCAGCCTAAAGATGAGCTCGGCGAACTGGCTGTGGATGTGCTGATCCACCGGATGGGGCAGCCCGATCTGGCGCAGCAGCGTTTACTGCTGACGCCAGAGCTGGTGGAACGAAGGTCCGTTTAAGACTTGTGACGTTCTTTTATTAAGTTGCGCCCGTCTTTTGGGCGCAGCAGCAGAAATACCGCCGAAGAGACCAGCGTTATCGCACCCATCGTCAAGAGGGTGTAGTGGAACTGCTCGATGGTATTAACGCTCTCAACACCTTCCCATGCACGCAGCACCGCCGCGCTCACCGCAACCCCAAGGCTGATTGAAAGTTGCTGAGTTACGGCCAGCACGCTATTACCGCTGCTGGCGTTCTCATCCGTCAGGTCGGCAAGAGTGATGGTGTTCATGGCCGTAAACTGCGTCGACATCGCCATCCCTAATATAAAGAGGGGAAGGATCAGCAGCCAGACTTCCATCCCCGGCGACTGTAGTGAGAACTGGGCAATGAGCAGGCCGATGACCACTGTTATCCCCACCAGCGTTTTACGATAGCCCAGCCAGCGCAGTACCTGAGTCACCGTCGATTTGGCCAGCAGTGAACCTACGGCGGTCGGCGCCATCATGCAGCCAGCCAGTAGCGCTGAATAACCAAAACCGACCTGCAGCATGAGCGGCATTAAAAAAGGGACGCAGCCGGTACCGAGGCGCGAGGCTATATTGCCGACGATGCCAACCGAGAAGGTGCGCGTTTTAAAGAGAGGAAGGGGAATAAGCGGCGTTGGAACGCGGCGAGCATGCCAGACATACGCCAGCAGCAGTAAAATACCGCCCAGGATAACCAGCATTCCTATATAGCTGGCGACAATGCGCTCACCAAATAACTCAACCCCGCTGGAGATCAGAACCAGGCCCGCGCCAAACATCAGGAAGCCGCTCATATCAAACCTGCGCTTCGGCGTGGTGAAATTGGGCATGTATTTGCGGGCATACAGCAGGCCCAGAATGCCAATCGGGATATTGATTAAAAAGATCCAGTGCCAGCTTGCCCAGGTCACCAGCACGCCACCGAGCAGCGGGCCAATAATGGGGCCGACCAGGCCGGGCATGGTGACAAAGTTGAGCACTGGGAGTAATTCGCTGCGCGGATAAGCCCGAAGCAGCGCCAGGCGGGCTACCGGCATCATCATTGCCCCGCCAATCCCCTGAATCACGCGGAAGATGACCAGCTGAGTTAGCGACCCGGACATAGCGCAGGCGAAGGAGCCGAGAGTAAACAGACTAACGGCCAGCATAAATACCCGCCGTGTGCCGAAGCGGTCGGCTAACCAACCGCTTACCGGGATAAGCATCGCAACGGTTAGGGTGTAGCTAATAATGGCGGCCTGCATGGCCAGCGGCGAGCGATTGAGGCTATGGGCTATTGCCGGAAGCGCGGTATTAAGTATGGTGGCATCCAACGCCTGCATAAAGAAAGCCATTGCGGCTATCCATGGCAGGCCGGCCATGCTGCGTGCTGTTTTCGTCATTATTATCCTGAAGGTTAAGTGCGCCTTAGACTACCGATGAGCGACGGGTTCCTTTAATAGCGCCACGCAGGCATTAAAGGCGGCCTGCTCCTCTCCCTGAGTAATGGCATCAACAATCGCCTGATGCAAATCGAGCTTAATGACTTCGTTATCGGTAATCGCGGTGAAGTAATTGTAATAAATCGACCTGAATAAGTTCGCGAAAGATGTCATGAAAGGGTTACCACTCATTTCATAGATAATTTCGTGGTAGGCCATGTCCACCTCAATCCACCGCTGCCGGTCAAAGGTGTGCTGAAGTTCGGTCATTTGCGCCATCAGCTGGGCCAGCTTTGCGCGCTGCGCTTCATTACTATTAATCGCGGCTAACGCGCAGGCCTGTGGCTCCAGGCTATTACGCATAATTAAAAACTCTTCTACTACATGGCTGAAGTTATCTTTGGTCATCCACCAGGCTATCAGTTCCTTATCAAGGAAGTTCCAATGGCTGCGAGGCATAACGCGAGTGCCAATCCGTGGGCGGGGCAGCAGCATACCTTTAGCGGCAAGCGTCTTTACGGCTTCGCGAACGGCGGTTCGGCTGACGCCGTATAAGTCACCCAGCTCCATTTCGCCCGGAAGAATGCTTCCTGCGGCATATTCTCCCTTCAGAATTCTTTGGGCTAATTTCTCTGCCAGCACGTAAGAAAGGTTTTTTTGGGCGGCAAGTTGTTGAGTGGATAAAGACATGACGCAATTCCTTTAGCAGTATTTCTTGCCTTAGTATGCCACCGGCAGTGATTTTGCGGTGATTTATGCAGCAAATATCCCGATATTGCTGGCTTTCTGCGCGCCGTTGGTGAAAAAGAATGCGGTCAGAAAGTTTTTTCAAATTAGGGGTTGTCAGGCTCTGAGAACTCCCTATAATGCGCCTCCACTGACACGGCAAAGCGGCTTCGAAAGCGGCTTAACAACCCGGTAGTCAGTCAGATGAAAGCGAAAATAAACGCTT
>NZ_JACARU010000080.1:0-23650 GCF_013386425.1 Cedecea sp. P7760
GTTACTCGCCACCCAGCACGCGGCGACAGGCCAGGTGACCCGCTGGATCAAACAGCAATTTCAGCCCGGCGGCGTGCTGGCCGGGCTATATCAGGACTTGATGTACCAGGACTAACCCGCCTTTCAGCATCTCGCAATCAGGAATAACTGCGCTTTTATTAGCGCAGTTTAATAATCGCTAAGAGCGTAAAACTAAAAATCACAATTATTCACAAAAAGTATTTATCGCTAACAAATAAACGATTTTTTAATTAAATAAAATAGCAATTCATGCGTTTGAAAATTTAATAAATTGCTAACAACTGACCGATGTGGAATTAATTACGCTCACCTGCAAACCTATAAAATTTATTTAGGGGTTAATCCTGATGTCAGAAATTATTTCAACACCTGTCACTTACCAGGTCGATAAGCAAACCTTTGAAGGCGCGCTGGTCTATCAGGCAAACCACAGCGCTGCGCTCCCGGGCATTCTGATCGCCCCAAACTGGATGGGCGTGAGCGCCGGTGCAGTTGAACAGGCTAAAGGGATTGCCGCGCAGGGATACGTTGTGCTGGTCGCCGATCTTTACGGCCAGGGCAAGCGCCCGACCAACGCCGATGAAGCCGGTGCCCTGATGATGGAAGTTAAAGATACGCCAGCAGAAGTGGGCCGCATGCAGGCCGCGCTGCAAGCGCTGGCCGCACAGAAAACGGCGGCTGTCGACGGCAGCAAGCTGGCGGTTGCGGGCTTCTGTTTCGGCGGGCACTGCGCGCTGGAGCTGGCAAGAAGCGGAGCGGATATCAAAGCGGCCGTCTCTTTCCACGGCACGCTGGATACCCTGAAAACCCACGCAGCGGGCGAGATCAAAGCTTCTCTTCTGGTGCTGGACGGCGCGGAAGATCCGCTCGTGCCGCGCGAGCAGCTCGCCGGGTTCGTCAGCGAGATGAACGCTGCGTCGGTAGACTGGCAGCTGGTTAGCTACGCCGGAGCAGTTCACTCGTTCACCGATCCTGGCGCCAATGTTGAAGGCGTGGCGAAGTACCACCCGGAAGTGACAAAACGTGCTTTCGCGAAGATGTACGGCCTGCTGGGCGACGTTTTTAACTGATGCTCATGGCCTCTGTGCGCAGAGGCCGCTTCACCTTCCCGGCTTCAGAAAATGCCTTTCTGGCGAATCTTTTTCATTTTTTCTGCCGAAGCCGCCACTTCGCTTAATGCCACCTCTTCGCTGCCTCCACGAGAGGCTTCCACTGGCGCAGCGCCTGGTTCACCGCGCCGCAGCTGCTGCAGCTGGCTATTTTGCTGCTCCAGCAGGTGATTCATTTTTTCGATTTCTTCCCGCAAACGGGCAAGCTCTGCCGCATTGTCCTTCTCAGCACGAGAGGTTTTTTTCGCCGGAGCGGGCTTCACTGTTTCCAGCAGCAGCTGTAACTGCTCTAACTGCTGCTCAGAAAAATGCTCGCTCGCGGCTGCCCGGGTCAAAGTCCCTTCAGGTAAAAGCCCGCCGGCGCTTAGCTCATCCATCAGTTCCGGCAGGGTTAGCAAGTCCCTGCCGATAGATTCAGCAATGTGCCCGCACGCACGGGGGCTCAGCCGCTGAAGCTGAAGGCCTGCCAGATAGACGTGACGATGGAACCCACGCATCTCCATGGCCATATCTTCGCGCGATCGCCCGCTCTGCTTTAGCCCTTCATGCCATTGCCGTAACTCAGAAAAAGCGCGCTGGTCGGCCTGCGAATCATCCGGGCGAAGATGAAGCGAGAAGTTAACCCGCTTCGTCCGGCTGTTATGCATTGTCCTCTACCTCAAGCAGCACCGGTTCTGCAACGGATTCTGCGCCGGAGTCAGAATGGTAGAGGCAGATTTCCCGGGAAAGCGCGCTTTGCGGCTTATCAATCATCACCACCCTTTCACCCAACGTGGAATAAGCTTCGCGGATGGCGGACTCAATCAGCGGCGCGCCGCCGCCAACCAGGTAAACGCGGTTTGGATTTTTGGCAAACTTCTTCGCTTCATAGGCGACCTGATCGCCCAGTTCGGTGATTTTTATCTCAATGCGCTGCAAAATATCGGTAATACGGCTTTCATCGTTCACCACGCTTTTCACAAACGCCATGTCGTCGCGACGTTTGATCAGCTCGTTTGCCACCAGATAGCTTGAGTCGCTGTCTGCCGCAGCCAGCGCCTTGCGGGTTGCATCCGTGACCATCGCCACGCCGATTTCGTTGTTGCCGTAAATAGCAGAGACGTCGTCAAATTCACCGACAATCACCCCCATATCCAGCGTCGTTCCACCGCAGTCGATGACCAGAGATTTGGTAAACTCGCTGGCGTCAGAGTCCAGCAGGTGAGACAGCGCGGCTGGCAGGCTTTCCGGCATCACTTCCACGCCGACGATTTTAAACAGCTCTCCTTTATTCAACGAGATCTCGCGCATCAGGTTCTGACGCTTAGCCTCAATGCGCTCTTCGTTGCGCTGGCAGTCGTCCGGGTTATAAAACTGCGTAATCGGCAGCGTAACGACCACCTCGACATCGCAGGCCTCGAGCCCGGTTTGCAGCAGCGCATGGTGCACGGCCAGCAGGTTTAAATCGTCATATTGATAGTCAATGTGCGTGGTGGAGAGCGCCTTGTCAGAAGTGGCATCGTAGGTGTATTTGGTGGTGCCGATAGTGTAGTTAAACACTTTCTGCCCGCGCAGCAGGGCCGCACTTTTCCAGTCTTTACGGAACGAATTCGGGGACACCACCGTCTTGAGAATACCGTTCTCAATCCAGCTGATTTTTACGTTGGTGGAGCCATCATCAATGGCGAATTTCATACGAGCGTGGGACATGTGGAGTTTCTCAATCTATAAATTGAGCAGCCTGATTAGTAAATCAGCCGCATCGATATTAAACGTGTAAATAAGTGAAGGCAGAAAGACAATATAATTACTTATTTATAACAAATAAAAACAGCTTCACTAAACATACAACAATGATACCTTAAAAAGGCTTTTGGCTGAATAAAAACACAACACACAAATAATAAACACACCATAAAAAGAAATAAAAACCAATAAAAACAGACGAGTAAAACAAACACATCAACTTCTAAAATATAAATCTCCCGCAATACCAAAAACGAAATGGAAATAAACATTCCATGTTAAAAGAATATATTATTCCGCATGCGGAAATTTTATTTCCCCACGACTAAATTTCATATTTCAATACATAGTCTGATAAACGAACCTTTGCCCCCGTTAGCTGCCGGCATGTTCATTTGCACCCGACTGCCGTTTCCCGGACAATAGCCTTTTAACTTCAGGCTAACAACGTCATGAACCATCCACATCAAGCGCTATTGAGCGCGGGCGGCATTTTGCTGCTGGCCTTTCTTTCGTGCCTGCTGCTGCCGGCTCCGGCGTTAACGCTGACGCTGGCGCAAAAGCTCATCGACACCTTCCACCTCGTCGATCTCAGCCAGCTCTACGTTATCCTGTTTTGCATATGGTTCCTTGTGCTGGGCACTGTCGAGTATTACCTGCTACGTTTTATCTGGCGCCGTTGGTTCTCGATTACCCGCATCTGAACCCCAAAGTTAAGGTGCCGTTTTCTGAATAAACGGCACCGCTCAAAGTACCATTCCCCTACTCCTCCCTCTCTATTTGCCTGATACACGCAGGTATTATTTCGGCCCAATAACCGCTAACACTAAAGGGGTAATCGTCTACCCAATGTTTATCGAGTTGATTTCACGCAATATCTGAATGGCTATAGCTGCTATTTTCGCCCGCACAAAAAACGTCGTAACAATGAGGTGACGATGAACGTCAGTCGCAGGAAGTTTTTCAAAATCTGCGCCGGCGGAATGGCAGGTACAACGGCGGCGGTGCTGGGCTTTGCCCCAAAAGCCGCGCTGGCGGAGACGCGCAACTACAAGCTGCTGCGCGCGAAAGAAACCCGCAATAGCTGTACTTACTGTTCTGTTGGCTGTGGATTATTAATGTATAGCCTCGGAGACGGCTCGAAAAATGCCAAATCCAGCATTTTCCATATTGAAGGGGACCCGGACCACCCGGTAAACCGCGGCGCTCTGTGCCCGAAAGGCGCAGGGCTGCTCGACTATATTCACAGCGATAGCCGCCTTCGCTACCCGGAATACCGCGCCCCAGGTTCCGATAAATGGCAGCGCATCAGCTGGGAAGACGCGTTCTCTCGCATCGCCCGCCTGATGAAAGATGACCGTGATGCGAACTTCATTGAGAAAAATGAGCAGGATGTGACGGTCAACCGCTGGCTTTCCACCGGCATGCTGTGCGCTTCGGCGGCCAGCAACGAAACCGGCATGTTGACCCAGAAGTTTGCCCGCTCGCTGGGCATGCTGGCGGTAGATAACCAGGCGCGCGTCTGACACGGACCAACGGTAGCAAGTCTTGCTCCAACATTTGGTCGCGGTGCGATGACCAACCACTGGGTTGATATCAAAAACGCCAACGTGGTGATGGTGATGGGCGGCAACGCCGCTGAAGCCCACCCGGTCGGTTTCCGCTGGGCGATGGAAGCCAAAAACAACAACGACGCCACGCTGATTGTGGTCGACCCGCGCTTTACCCGCACCGCTTCGGTGGCGGATATCTACGCGCCAATCCGCTCCGGCACCGACATTACCTTCCTGTCGGGCGTCATTCTGTACCTGATTTCTAACAACAAAATCAACGCAGAATACGTCAAACACTACACCAATGCGGCCCTGCTGGTGCGCGAAGACTTTAGCTTTGACGACGGCCTGTTCAGCGGCTACGACGAAGAAAAGCGCCAGTACGACAAAACCAGCTGGAACTACCAGTTCGACGAAAACGGCTTTGCGAAGCGTGACGACACGCTGACCGACCCACGCTGCGTGTGGAACCTGCTCAAAGAGCACGTTGCACGCTACACGCCGGATGTCGTCGAGCATATCTGCGGCACGCCGCAGGCGGACTTCCTGAAAGTGTGCGAAGTGCTGGCCTCAACCAGCGCGGTGGACCGCACCACCACGTTCCTGTACGCGCTGGGCTGGACTCAGCACACCGTGGGCGCGCAGAACATCCGCACCATGGCGATGATCCAGCTGCTGCTGGGTAACATGGGCATGGCGGGCGGCGGCGTCAACGCGCTGCGTGGTCACTCCAACATTCAGGGTCTGACCGACCTCGGCCTGCTGTCCACCAGCCTGCCGGGCTACCTGTCTTTGCCGTCCGAGAAGCAAACCACGCTCGAGGGCTACCTCGCAACCAACACGCCAAAAGCCACGCTGCCGGGCCAGGTTAACTACTGGAGTAACTATCCGAAGTTCTTCGTCAGCCTGATGAAAGCGTTTTACGGCGACGAAGCGCAGAAGGAAAACGGCTGGGGCTTTGACTGGCTGCCGAAGTGGGATCAGGCCTACGACGTGCTGAAGTACTTCGACATGATGGATCGCAATCTCGTGACCGGCTACCTGTGCCAGGGCTTTAACCCCGTCGCCTCATTCCCGGATAAAAACAAGGTTGTCGCCAGCCTGAGCAAGCTGAAGTACATGGTGGTTATCGATCCGCTGGTGACGGAAACCTCCAACTTCTGGCAGAACCACGGCGAGATGAACGACGTCGACCCGACGAAGATCCAGACCGAAGTGTTCCGCCTGCCGTCCACTTGCTTTGCAGAAGAAGATGGTTCCATCGCCAACTCCGGCCGCTGGCTGCAGTGGCACTGGAAAGGCGCGGATGCACCGGGCGAAGCGCTTAACGACGGCGAAATTCTTGCCGGGCTTTACCACCGCCTGCGCCAGATGTACCAGGCCGAAGGCGGCAAAGGCGTTGAGCCGCTGATGAAAATGCGCTGGGACTACCACCAGCCGGCTCATCCCGAGTCCGAAGAGATCGCCAAAGAGAGCAACGGCTACGCGCTGGAAGATTTGTTTGACGCCAACGGCAACCTGCAGGCGAAAAAAGGCCAGCTGCTGGACTCCTTCGCACTGCTGCGTGACGACGGCTCTACCGCCTCCGGCTGCTGGATTTACGCCGGGAGCTGGACCAGCAAAGGCAACCAGATGGCGAACCGCGACAACGCGGATCCGTCCGGGCTGGGCAATACGCTGGGCTGGGCGTGGGCGTGGCCGATGAACCGCCGCGTGCTGTACAACCGCGCCTCGGCAGACCTGCAGGGGAAACCGTGGGACGCGAAGCGCATGCTGATCCAGTGGAACGGTACGAAATGGGTCGGGAACGATATTCCAGACTTCAGCACCGCCGCCCCGGACAGCGGCGTGGGGCCGTTCATCATGCAGCAGGAAGGCCTGGGGCGCTTGTTCGCACTCGACAAGCTGGCCGAAGGACCGTTCCCGGAGCACTACGAGCCGTTCGAAACGCCGCTGGGCACCAACCCGCTGCACCCGAACGTGGTTTCCAACCCGGCGGCACGCCTGTACGAGGCGGACGCGAAGCGCATGGGCCGCAGGCAGCAGTTCCCGTATGTCGGCACGACTTATCGCCTGACCGAGCACTTCCACACCTGGACCAAGCACGCGCGGCTTAACGCCATCGTGCAGCCGGAGCAGTTCGTTGAAATAAGCGAAGGGCTGGCGAAGGCCAAAGGCATTGCGCACGGCGACTGGGTGAAAGTCAGCAGCAAACGCGGCTTTATTAAAGCCGTGGCCGTGGTGACGCCGCGCCTGCAAACCCTGCACGCGGGCGGCCAGGAAATCGAAACCGTCGGTATTCCGCTGCACTGGGGCTTTGAAGGGGCGGCACGCAAGGGCTATCTCGCCAATACCCTGACGCCGTCGATAGGCGACGCCAACTCGCAAACGCCGGAGTACAAGGCGTTTCTGGTCAACATTGAGAAGGCGTAAGGGAGAAAACAATGTCCATGCAATCTCAGGATATTATCAAACGCTCGGCGACCAACAGCTTCACGCCGCCGCCGCGGGCGCGTGACTTCAAGGAAGAAGTTACCAAGCTCATCGATGTCACAAGCTGTATCGGCTGCAAGGCCTGCCAGGTTGCCTGCTCGGAGTGGAACGACATCCGCGACGAAGTCGGCCACTGCGTGGGGGTTTACGATAACCCCGCCGACCTGAGCGCCAAGTCCTGGACGCTGATGCGTTTTTCAGAAACCCGTGAAAACGGCAAGCTGGAATGGCTCATCCGCAAAGATGGCTGTATGCACTGCGAGGATCCGGGCTGCCTCAAAGCCTGCCCGTCCGCCGGGGCGATTATTCAGTACGCCAACGGCATCGTGGACTTCCAGTCCGAGCACTGCATCGGCTGCGGCTACTGCATCGCGGGCTGTCCGTTCAACGTGCCTCGCCTGAACAAAGACGATAACCGCGTTTATAAATGCACCCTGTGCGTTGACCGCGTGAGCGTCGGCCAGGAGCCTGCCTGCGTGAAAACCTGCCCAACCGGCGCGATTCACTTTGGCACCCGCCTGGAGATGCTGGAAATGGCAGACCAGCGCGTTGAGAAGCTGAAAAAACGCGGCTTCGAAAATGCGGGCGTTTATAACCCGCAGGGCGTGGGCGGCACGCACGTGGTTTACGTGCTGCACCATGCTGACAGGCCGGAGCTGTACCACAACCTGCCGAAAGAGCCGAAGATTGATACCCCAATCAACCTGTGGAAAGGCATTCTGAAACCGCTGTCGGCGGCGGGGTTTGTCGCCACCTTCGGCGCATTGATTTTCCACTATATCGGCATTGGCCCGAACGAAGAGGTGGACGAAGACGAGGAGGATAAGCATGAGTAAGATGATTGTCAGAACGAAATTCATCGACCGTGCCTGTCACTGGACGGTAGTGATTTGCTTCTTCCTCGTGTCGCTGTCCGGCATCGCGCTGTTCTTCCCGACGCTGCAATGGCTGACGGAAACCTTCGGCACACCGCAGATGGGGCGTATTTTGCATCCGTTCTTCGGCGTGGCTATTTTTGTGGCGCTGATGTTTATGTTCGTGCGCTTCGTGCATCACAACATTCCCGATAAGCAGGATTTACCCTGGCTGAAAGGCATTGTTGAGGTGCTGAAAGGCAACGAGCATAAAGTGGCGGACGTGGGCAAGTACAACGCCGGGCAGAAGATGATGTTCTGGAGCATTATGAGCATGATTTTCGTGCTGCTGGTGACCGGGATTATTATCTGGCGGCCGTGGTTCGCGCACTACTTCCCGATGTGGATGATTCGCTACAGCCTGCTTATCCACGCGGCGTCGGCCATTATTCTGATCCACGCCATCCTGATCCATATGTACATGGCGTTTTGGGTGAAAGGATCGGTTAAGGGCATGATCGTCGGCAAAGTCAGCCGCCGCTGGGCGAAGAAGCACCACCCACGCTGGTATCGCGCTATCGAGGCCGAAGAGGCCAAAAAAGAGAATCGCGAAGGTCTGAAGTAACCGCTCGTTCCCCCTCTTCCGCCATGGAAGAGGGGTTCACCCGGCACAACGCAAAAGAATTGTGTTGTTTTGTATCCACACCGAGCTCAGCTAAACAACAAAACAAATCCCTCACCACCTGACACAGCCCACATACAAACCAGGCGTTAAATAAGCGCATCCGCCACCTGCAGGCGGCAACGTGTTCAACGACCTGATATGTGAGGCTTATGATGAAACTGTTCCGCAACGTTATTCTCCCGCTCGTACTTGCCGCTGCCGTAGCACCCGCTTTTGCTGCCAAAGAAGTTCATAGCGCCCAGGGCCTGGTAAAAATTGGCACCGTCACTGAAAGCGAGAGCACCACGCTGTCCCTCGAGCAGCTCAATGAAAAACTGGCTCAGAAAGCGGAGAAAGCTGGCGCCAGCGCCTGGCGAGTTGTCTCCGCCGGCGGCAACAACAGCTACTTCGGCAGCGCCGATATTTACCGCTGATTTATTCCCTCCCCCTAAAACAGGAAAATGAAATGAAACCCACGCGTAAAACGCTGCTGGCGCTGGCTGCGGCTAGCCTGATGACCGGCTTTGCCGCCCAGGCGGAAACGCAGCACACCATCGTGTTAGTGCACGGCGCCTTCGCCGATGCCACCGGCAGCTGGGAGCAGGTGATCCCCGTGCTGCAAACGCGCCATTACGAAATCATCACCGCGCAAATCCCGCTCACGTCGCTGAAAGATGACGTAGCGGCGACCAAACGCGCCATCGCCCGCGCCAAAGGTGACGTTATTCTGGTCGGTCATTCCTGGGGCGGCACGGTGATTACCGAGGCGGGCAACGACCCGAAAGTTAAAGGGCTGGTGTACATCAACGCCTTTGCGCCGTCGCCAGGCCAGTCAACGGCCGACCTGGCTAACAGCTTCCCCGCCCCGCCTGGCAGCGCAAAAATCATCAAGGGCGCGGACGGCTTCCTGAGCCTCGACCCGAAGGCCGTCGCCACCGACTTTGCCCAGGATGCGACGCCTGAAGCGCAGAACATTATCGGCATCACCCAGATGCCGATTGCCGCCGCAAGCTTCACCGAAAAAGTGACCACCGCCGCCTGGCAGCAGAAGCCAAGCTGGTTCCTGGTCGGCAGCAATGACCGGATGATTAACCCGGATCTGGAGCGGGCAATGGCGAAGAAAATCCATGCTCACGTCACTGAACTGCCGGTCAGCCACGTGCCGATGCTTTATGACCCGAGAAATGTCGCCCGCACGATCTTTAAAGCCGTGAATATTACTTCGGGGAATTAACTCGCCTTATTTAATAAGGAGGAAATAACGCTCTCAATAATTAGCCGATTATTTACCGTTGCTAAATTCATTTTAATTATCTGGAGAACACGATGAACCGTATTGCTATGTCCGCTATTGCCCTGTCTTTGGTTTCTTTCAGCGCGGCCTCTTTTGCCGCTGAATTAACCGGGCCAAACCTTGAGCGCTGTTTTGGTATTGCCAAGGCAGCAGACAACGACTGCAAGGCCGGCGCGGGCACCACCTGCGCAGGGACTTCTAAAGTCGATTACCAAAAAAATGCCTACAAAATGGTGCCGGCGGGCACCTGCACATCGATCCAAACGCCAAATGGCCACGGCTCGCTGACCGAAGGTTAATAAAAGGGCCACTCACATGACGATGACTATCAATTTGGGCGCCGGGTTAGGCCTTAAGCCTGAGCATTACGCCGACGCCTGGGCCAGTCCATCAACCCTCTGGTTCGAGGTTCACAGTGAAAATTATCTCATGGCGGGTGGCCCGCGCAGAGAGTGGCTGGCGGCCATTCGCCAGCAGCATCAGATCTCCCTGCACGGCGTTTCGCTCTCGTTGGCTGCAGACGAACCGCCGGACGCTCAATTGCTCGCGCAGCTAAGAGCGTTAGTGACCGACATCAAACCCGCGCTCGTTTCAGAGCACCTCGCCTGGTCGCGCTGGAACGGGGTTTATTACCCCGACCTGCTGCCGGTGCCGAGAACCACCCGGGTACTGAACCGCGTCATAGATAATATCAACCGCGTGCAGGATGCGCTGGGCCGCCAGATTTCACTGGAAAACCCGACGCATTATTTGCAAATGCCGGAACACGAGTGGGATGAAATCGAATTTCTCGACGAAGTCAGCCGCCGGAGCGGATGCGGCCTGCTGCTGGATCTGAATAACGTCTGGCTGAGCGCCCACAATCTCGAGTTTGATGCAGTGGCCTGGCTGGACCGCTTCCCGACCGAACGTATCACCGAGATCCACCTGGCGGGCTTTAGCGCCGACGAAGGCGGCAGCCATTTGCTGATTGATAGCCACGATCGGTCGGTTTGTGAAGAAGTCTGGCTGCTTTATGCGCATCTGATCCAGCGCGCGGGAGCAAAACCCACGCTTATCGAACGGGATGACAACCTGCCGTCGTTCGATGAGCTGCTGGCCGAACAGCAGCGCGCGCAGCACATCATCGACACGCTGGGAGCCACCGAATGAGTAACACCTTAAGCCGCTATCACGAGGCGTTTATTGGCCTGTTATATGGTGAGGCTCGATCCGGGCTTAGCCATTTTCAGCACCAGCCAGGCATGGCCGTTTACCGCAACGGCGTGATCAAAGCCTGCGTGGACGCTCTGGAGGCTAACTTCCCCAGCGTTTCACGGCTTACCGGCCGCGACTTTTTCCGTGAAATGGCGTGCGGCTACGCGCTTGAACAACCGCCGCGCGGAGGGGAATTAATTCGCTACGGCGATGCATTCCCTGCTTTTATCGCCGTTTATCCACCAGCCCGCGAGCTGCCGTATTTAAGCGCGGTAGCGGAGCTGGACAGGCTCTGGCTGGAGGTGTTTTGCGCTGAGTCTTCGGCCCCGTTGGATGTACATACGCTGGCAAATATTCCTCCGGAGACGTTAGGCACCCGTTCATTACCGCTGCGGGCCAGCGTTCGCTGGTACTGGCATGCCACGCTGCCGGTGTTCACGCTCTGGGCATTCAACCGCTATCAGACAGCAACGCCGGAGACGATTCACTGGCAGGGGGAAGGCGCCCTGCTGGTTCGCCGTCAGCAGCAAATTTTTGCCGAACCCTTAAGCCAGGGAGGCGCGGTTTTTCTGACCGCCTGCCGCCAGGGAGCAACCCTTGACCAGGCCAGCGAACAGGCCCTGGTTGCCGAGCCAACCCTCGCCCTCGGCCCCTTTTTCAGCAACATGCTTAGCAGCGGCGTATTCGCCGCATCTTAATCACACTCTTTGAGGTTAAATGATGAAAGTATCTGAACAAAAAATGACGGAGCAGGGCGTTCGCTCGCTGTGGAATAGACTCTGGAACCGGCTTCAGACAGGCGTCAGCGATAGCGTGCTGTTACTTGTCGCCCGCGTAGGCATTGCTGCGGTGTTTTTCCTGTCTGGCCGCACCAAAGTGACGGGATTTATGACGCTAAAACCGTCCACCTACGAGCTGTTCCGCACCGAATACGCGCTGCCGCTCATCCCCTATAACATCGCCGCACACCTCGCCACGTTTGCCGAGCACACCTTCCCTGTTCTGCTGGTGCTGGGCCTGTTTTCACGCTTCGCCGCCGCAGGCCTGCTGTTTATGACGCTGGTGATTGAGATTTTTGTCTACCCGGATGCATGGCCTACGCACCTGGTTTGGGGCGGTTTGCTGCTGCTGATTATCGCCCGCGGCGCAGGCCGCTGGTCACTGGACAGAGTGCTGAAGCTGGCGTGAGGGAATGCAGGGGCGACACGGGAACCAGTTTCTCCGTGCCGCTCTTGCTGGTTTGAACTGCCTGTACGGCAGTGAGCATGCTTTCAGCGCAGCCGTGTCCGGAGTGATGTTTCTAAGCTGCCTGTGCGGCAGTGAACATGCCTAAGGATGCTCATAGCGATGGCTTCGACTCTGCCTGTGCGACAGTAAAACAAGATCACTTCATGACAAATGTTTTAACATTTGAGTTCTGGCATTCAATGCATTGCGCTACGCAATAATCCGCATCGAATACGATGCCAAAATAGCATTTTGAGTATATTTCGCATCGTAAACATTACCACTCAAGACGAAGTGAATTCCATACTTCTTCACGCAAAGTCTCAGGAACCCCTTCGGATTCAGCTAACTCACGCCACTGAGACACGACAGCGATTGTTTCTTCAATGATACTCCTGGCTTTGGAGGGACGAAGACCAGTGATGTTTTTAGCCACAGATAACATATCATCTATATGAAAATTATCACGTTTCCCGGCAATTGATAGCTGATGGGTATTCACCCACGGAGAATTTTCTTTGAAGCTCCATGCAACATCAAAAGCGGGCGCTAACGTCCATTTAAAATCGTCATTAACCATAAAAGACCAGTTTTTTGTGTGGTCATCATGGTTTCGCGCAATGACATTGAAGACCATTCGCCGGTAAAGCTGTTCCTGCTCTTTATAAGAAAGCTCTAGTTGCCGCGCAACGGACAGCATTTCTTCATAGCTGTATATTCCAGGTTTCCTGAAATCAGCATGGGCTATTCCGCATAAACTAAGTACATGATATTTCTGGCCGTCAAACCGATCGAACCTCTCCGTCATGAAGTGAGCTCTGTTGGTATTTTTTTCCCGCAGTAATTCGCAATGCGACATTTTTATGCCAGCCTGAGTTGCCATCAGGTAGTAAACATACTCCATCACGCCATATCCTCTGGGATCTCCAAAGGTTTGCGTATCAGACCTGTGTTCAACCACACCATCAAACTTCAGCAAATAATGCTGAAACCCTTCCGGAGCCTCAACCTGGCCAGAGCGAATCTCAGTTCTACTTTCATTTATTGCCACCACAGCTTTTGCCCTTGCTCCACCTGCAGAGGTACCTATCTGAAGCAGCTTAGCCATGGAAGATTCTTCACGGTCGGTTAATTGAAGTTCATCTCGCGAGTCCAGTACTTTTTGGGCGATGCTTATAAGTTCGGTGATCAATACTGGTTCACTTTGAACATCTTGAGGGCCAGTTGTTGGCTGGTACTCTAACGCCCCCATTCCACGGGTGCCCGTGTATAACAACCGATCTATTGCTTGAAACTGTGATTTATCCATACCTTCAGCGGCCAACCAGGCATTAATCAGGGCATTACCAAAATCATCAGGTAAAGAGTCTGCAAATACAGCCGGTAAACCACGATAAGTGTCCCACGAAAGTGCAGGAAAGGTGAAAGTGGCATCGCTCAAGGGCAGGTATAATGGCGACAGGCTAAATCCATCTTTTTGCCATTCTTTAGTGTATTCAAACGTAGCCACCCCGCTATCATCGGTGTATGCCAGATACCCTATAAGAATTCCGTCGAACAGAACTTCACAAGAATTCGCTATCATTCCGTAACCTTATTTTTTTTACGATTAGCAAGCATATCTTTCACTGAACGATATTCCGTCTTTGTGCCAGGAGTCTTAAGAACAGACTGCCGGTGATTTCTTTTTCTGCTCGTTTTGGCCTTGATTATTTCAGAGGGGCGCACAGTAGGAGTCGGGACCAGAACCTCCAAACTCTCAAGTAGATTGAGCTCACGTAGCACACCGATAAACGTTCCGAGACTACAGGTTCCTCTTTTAAGCCTTGCATAGGTCGGCCTGCTAATACCAAGGTTCTCTACCAAAGCATCTTGAGACAACCCTTTTGCTTTCCTTAGGCCTTCAAGACGTTCATACAGTTCTTTAGCTATCGCTAAATCAGACATGGTAATAGTGATTTTCATTTAATCCCCCAGTAACCTATACGTTACATAATAGGGCTTAAAATCAAAAATTGTAATGAATACGATGCAAATAAAACACATGATCATTCACGGTATTGCCCAAAATTCAAAGAATGAACATTGCTATGCTTTACTACACAACGACCTACCGCATTTTCTAAACTACCTGCACAGTAGTGAATGAAATAAAAAGCTCCTCATTCAAATCTAAACTGCGTTAACTATTAATACGTTGAAGAAAAAACGGGCGGTTTCCCGCCCGAATTACAGATTAAAACCAGGGAATGGTCGCTTTGGAACTTAAACCATAGAGGCTAAATTTGCCCGCTACCGGAGAGGGTAATAGCTCCCCGTGCAGGATAAATAAACGAAATGCCTGCTTAGAAGACAAACTCTTCATCTGTATAAAAGGCAGATTGGAGCTTTGATCCTGCTGATTTAAAATACGCTGCTGTGCTTCTTCCTCGGTTATCCATCCCTTACGCACAGAGCGGCGCAGCAGCCTGTCTGCGCTGCTTTTGACCTGCACACGGGACACGCATCGCCAGCCCTTAACTTCCGGAACGGCCTGCACACCTGAGCTGAAACAATAGTCGTTCAGGCCCGCACGCCAGCCAGTTGCCTCCAGAGCCTCAAGTGCCGCGCGTTCACCGTGCAGACGCAGCACCTCGCCCGGCGTTTTGCTGTGCTCAGGAAAACTAACGCCGATATCACCTGCTTCGCGAGCCGCAAGCGCCCGGTGCAGTTTGGCAAATAAGGCTGAGAGCAGCATCGTTGACTTAAACTCTGGGTCCGGAAGAACCCGGATATCCTGATAGCTGTCCATAGGCCCGCCCTTAATCTGCTTTCTCGCCGAACACGCCGCCACGGATCAGCACGGCCATCACAAAGTGCTGCTGTTCAACCGACGGCTTGTCACCTTTTGTCACCCAGTTATCGAGCAGAGTGTAGAAGTCCATTTTCTCTTTTGGCTGGCGGCAGGCCACACCACGGCTGGTGACCGAGCCGTACGGTTCCACCGCAATAGCGCCGAGCGCTTCTACCTGCGGATGCCAGGTATCAATGGTTCTGAGCGCGTTGCCCACCTTCTGGGAGTGCAGAGCCGCAACGCCGTCCACCTGATACAGCACTTTGCTCTTACTGCTATTGCTATCCAGCACCAGTTCCTGAGAAGGGAACACTTCTTGCCCCTGCCCCAGGCGAACATAAGCTTCAACATTCAGCAACACAAAGCTCTCACCCTTCAGGCCGAGTTCAATTTCTGCCGCCAGCGCTTGCAGTGATTCGTCTTTATTGCCAAAGTCACGCAGCGAGTAATCATGTGCATTAAATTCCCAGGTTTTACTCCCTTTAACGACCACTTTCACCTGCTCTGCACCCACACGGTTACGCCACAGGAAGCGGCCATTGGCCAGGTTTGAGGCATAACGCAGCGCCAGTTCAGCAAAACCGTTTTCCGCGATATAGCCATTAATCACGCCTTCGAGTTCAGCCTGATAAGCGCGATCGTTACAAACCGACGGCGTGGCCAGGTTACCCAAAATGCGGAGGCTGAAGGCCATTTTTAAGGTGTCGGCGTCCGCAGGTAATGCAGATACATCCACACGCTGTAGGTTGGCTTTCTGGATTTCGGCATCCAGCTTTGCAGGATCGCTGGCTACCGCATTTTTTAAGCGGTTGGAGATGGTGCCCCGCACAGCTTTCTCCTGAACTTTTACCGGCTGCCAGCCGTTACCCTGCCAGTTACCAGCAAATAACAGCGCATCAGAGTTCGCCAGTTTGCGCTCAAAAGCCAGTACAGAAGCCGTTTTAATCGTCGTATTTTTCGCCATGATATAGTCCCTTAAATGTCATCAAAAATAATAGGTTCATCGGCTTCCAGCTCTTCATCGGCTTCCAGTTCATCATCTTCCTGAACAAGCGAGCCGCAACAGTAGTAGCCAGTTTCCGTAGTGCGATAGCGCCAGAATGCGTCTTCAGGCGTGGCAATTCTGTGCATGCCACGCCATTCCCCCACGCCGTAAACCGCTTCGGCAAAGCAGAACGGCGACTCGGTATCACGCGCATTGGCGACTGTACCGGCTTCATAAAGAGGAGAGATTCGCTGCCAGCCGGTCATCAGAGGAACCAGGTAGCCACCCGCCTCTGGTTTTGGCAGGTATTGCCAGTTTCCTGATTCGTCAGATTTCATTTTGAGCGCCGCGAAATCGAGCCAGGCATCAAGCTTGTCCGCATCTGGCTGCTGCTGTTGCAGTTGCTGGAAATGAGTCTCCAGCAAGGACGAGCGGTCGAGAAGAGTAAAGCCAGGCATCAGGCTGTAGCGCACTTCTCGCCATGCGTCTTTCGCAGCAGTAAGCGCATGAACGCAGACGTTACGCATACTCGTAATAGAGCCACCGGCCAGCTTTTGCGTCTGACACAGCGTTTCGATGTGCTCTTCCAAAGCCCGGAATCCCGCATCGCCGTTGGCAATCTCGCCGTGGCATTCCAGCAGCAGAGAGACCGTCATATGCATACGACCTTCTTCATTAAAAGCGGCCGTTTTTCCTTCACGGGTTAGCGGGTTGCGGGTTAAAGCAAACTGATAATCACGCCCGGAGGTATGGGCATGCACCTGATGACTGTGGCAAACCACGCCGCACCCGCTCAGCGTTAACCCATGACTGGCCTCAAGCTTTCTGGAGAGCGCATGTGTGTACCCCAGAAAGTGAGTTATTGCCGGGAAGCCCCAGGTCAGCCCCGCAATGGCGTTGGCATTTTCAACCTTCAGGCGATGTAAAACGATAAGCTTACTCATGGCGATATCTCCTGAAAGAGCGTTCCATCTCGCGCAGGCGCTGGCGGAACAGCGGTTTTGTTCGCCACTCTTTTTGCTCTGTCAGCTCCGCGCCTATTCCTCCTACCTTAAGATGCCCGTTCAGCCAGCGGGCAAAATCATCGGCCACTTTCCTCTGCCAGTCACCTTTATCACGCTCTGCCCGGAAAGCTTCGTCGGTAACAGCCCGATAAGGGTCGAGCCACAGCCGCTGATGTTCAGATAATTTACATTCTGAGTCCTGAGTTCGGCCAGCCCACTCTTCACGCTGAATACCGGCCGCAATATTGAAGAGCAGATCGATAATCTCATCGACGTCGCGATCTAACTGCCGGCGGATGCGAACGTTGTTGTCTTTTCTGGTACTCGCCAACAAATGAATCAGCCGACGACGGGCATGCCTTGTCGCACGTTCAAAGGAGCCGGGAGCAAAGATGGTGGTCATGCCAGGCGGCTTTTTATCCTGAGCTTCCCAGGCGGGGGGCTGAGCAGGAAGCAGCCACGTACGCCCGCCTCGAATACTGTTTAATAAAGAAATATTTTGCGGCTTTGTACCGCCAAAATTGACCACGGCGGTGTTGGGAAACATCACCAACGTTTCCGGATGCCACTCATTCTTACGGCGCGCCTGCCAGGCGGCTTTCGACTCTTCACTAAAACGGTGAGCAACAATTTTTTGATGTAAAGCATGAGTCAGAGAACTGGAAAACAGCGGACTCAACAGGTGATAGCCCTCGGCAACGGGGAAATAGATCTGCTTGGCCAATTTATGGGAAACGGGATCTTTTATCGTCAGCGCCCGCGAAAATCCTTCCAGCCACTCGGCAAGCTGCTGCGGATTTTCCGCCAGCGCCGTCAGTGGTGAATCATCATTGCGCTTCAGACAGGCCAGCAGAGAATCGCCGTCCACTTCGGTTTGCAGCAACTTCGCTATATCCAGCGCCGCAGCATTGCCCACTGCATCAGCCGCCGGGTTATTCAACGTTGAAGTTGAAAGGTAACCTTCTACTGCACCGGTTTCGGTAAAAATACTGCTGCTTTTGGAATCACCGTGGGTGAATTTAGCGGCGTGCGTGACAAGGCTGATTTGCCCTGCCCGCTTTGCCGCATCCGTCAGCCAGTTACCGGGCGCATAGCGCAACTCAAGCTCGCGGCGCTCCTGCAATATTTCACTTTCTAGCGAGCTATCTGCCGCCAGGCGCTTAGCGGCATCTTTGTCGAAGGCGTCGAGTTTGGTTTGCCGTCGTCCTGCGATGTATTCAACGATAAACGTCGTGAGTTCCTTTTGTGACATACATTCTCCTGAACCAGTTACGTGTTCTGTTCCCGGAACACGCCCAACAAGGGGTGATAAAGCCAGGCGGTATCACCCGGCTTGCTAACCCGTAAATTAATTTCGCCATAGAAGCGGCTGATCTGTTGAAGTTCCATGCTTTTACGCTCCGCCAGCTCAAGCATCGCCGTGGCATAATCACTCTCCAGCCAGGCACAAACCCCCTCTGCAAGCGGCAGCTCAACGGGGTCGATTCCTCCCGCATCCTTCCAGCCCTTATCATCCAGCAAGCAGAAAGTCGGTTCGTCCTCTTCTTCTGCCATAAACAAAAACAGCTGCTCTTCAGCCTGAGACTGCCTGAATGGCGTCAGCCTCTGCAGCTCGCTGCTCCAGCTAATTTTCTTGCGCCACCAGGCCGCGGCCGGAGGCCGTTTGTTAGCCTCTATGGCTCCCAGTAGATCGCCATAGCTGCGCCCGTGCTCAAGGGTGCTGAGATTGCGGTAAGATTTCTGATTACGATAAGGCTCAACGGGCTCAAGAATGCGCGGCACCGAATTTACAAATTGATATTGCTCAGGGCGAAGGATATCGGCGAGATCGTGGCTGCTCAGCCTGTATGTCTCGTTTTCAAAGCCGGGCTTGCAGTAGGCCGCTGTTTGCGTACCCGATCGTAATGCGTTGAAATTCTTAGTGAGGATTAGAAGATTAGCGCTGTTCGGCTTTTGCTGCCGGTGCCGCTGAATGCGGCCGGCAAACTGGATAATCGAGCGCATTGAGCTGGGCTCTGCAATGCCCCAGTCCGCATCCCAATCCCTGCCGACCTCAATGACAGATGTTCCCAGCACGACAAATAGGTGGTGCATCGCCGCGTTCTGCTCAATGGCTTTCTGAATTTCAGGCTGCCGCCACAGCGCCTGCTCATCATGGCGAGAAAACGCCGCGTCCAGGCGTTTTTCAATATGCGAACGGAACAGCAGCGGGTGCTGGCTGTGGTAAATACAGTAATGAATACAATACCCTTCCGGCGAAGGGAGCGACATCAACGCCCTGGCCGTCGCTACCAGAGGATTAATATTCGCCATTCGCATCAGCCCCAGCGAGGCCATTTTTCCGTTGGAATGCTTTTGATGATGGCTGGCATGCAAACTAAGAATTTCGCGCTGCAGCGTGGCAGCAAGCGACGCCGTTTCCCCCTCGGCCGTCTTTACGGGAAGCAGTTTCGCCTCCCGGAGAACCGGCTTCACTGCCAGCCTTTTAGCCCGACGCTGCACGAACTGATTATGGTGCTCATAGAAAGACTGTGCAGCCCCAAACTCAGCGGGGCAGGATTCATCCTCATCAAACCAGGCACAGCAGACATTTAGCGGCTGCCCCGGTTCACCACAGGCCTGCTGGAAGGCTTTTCGCCCGGAGAGATAAGCACTGTAAAGCGCCAATACCAGCGACGGCGGCAACGTCGCGGAAGAGAGCAGCACTCGACTCCCCAGCATTCCCGCCCAGTTCACCAGGCGGCAAAGCGCATGCTGATCGGCAATATCAAAATCATCGGGTTCATCAAGCACCAGGTCGCTGGTGAGCAGGCGCAGCATGGGCGCAATTTGCTTCCCACCGCGCGTTCCTTCTGTCGCGGGCATAATATGGTCGATTGTCGAAACCAGCACCGGGGCGTTGATAAGCTTGCTGAGCTTTGGATCGCGATCCAGCAGCTGACGCAGCGGCCCCTGGTTAATCACGCCGTCATAATGAACATACTGATGCCCTTCGAATAACGCTTCTTCTGAAGCGCTGCTGCGATCGATATCATCTTCTTCTTTATTTTTATCGTCATGCAGCTCGCGCACGGCGGAAGAACCGATTAACACGCCAAGATCGTCCTCGCCCAGATTCAGTTTTTCCCGAAGCGCATCTCCGGTCTGCAGCGTCAGGGTGCGTAGCCCCAGTGCGACGGTAAAGCGGCAGCCTTTATCCTCATTAGATAAGCCATACATAATTCGTGCATTAGCGAAGGTCTTGCCACAGCCTGTTGAAGCCATGTTGATACCGAAAAACCCCTGCCGATCTGCTCGTTCGCGCAGCCCTTGAGCCACATCCCACGCGCGGTTTTGCCAGTGAAAACGAGGATCTTTCGCCCGTTCACGAAAGCCCTTATGCCGGGTAATCGCCGGTAAATGCTCACGCAGAATTGGCAGCGTCCTGCCTAATAAAAACGCATGATGCGCAACGCCAATATTGTGCTCATCCAGCTTCTGCTTGAGCTGCCCCGTTGCCTGTTCGGTGTTCGCCCAGGCAGCATAAGCCGCATCCTGCCACGCAGTGAGAGGCATCTGTGAAGAGTAAAAATGATCGGCGAGCATGAGCGACAGGCGCGCCATATGTAAGGTGAAAACCTGACCCATGTTGCCAAATTCATAAACAGAGACCGCGTGCGCGGCCCGCTTTGCCAACTGCCGGGCCTTCTCACGCCAGGTGCTACTCTGCAACGGCGTTCCCTCAGGGAAGCGCCAGACGTCTTTAAGATCCCGGGCTGACCAGTCATCCTTCAGGTGATTACATGAGTTCCAGTTGGCATTAAGCTGCGCCGTCAGCCAGTTATCCTGTTCAAAACTGGGGGGGGCATCTTTTCTTAAGTATTGTGGTAAACGGTGATGGGAGAGAATAAGCCAGGCCACAACCTGCGCCAGCGGAGGCAACCCAATAAACGGGCTTTCCGTACGCTCCTGCGTATCTTTATAGAGCTGTGCAAGCAGTGCTTTTTCATCGGCGGGTTTCAGTTCACCGAGCTGCGCCAGCCATTGCTCATCGGTTTGCTGCCCGACCAGCGCCTGAAACAACCGCACGGATAACCACTCGTGGCGAAACGGCTGATAGCCGCGGGCTGAGGCGTTTTTTAATCCTTTCTGGAACAACGCCCCCGCTTTGCCAAAATCATGGAACAGACCGGCAATGGCGGCCAGAACAGCAATGGACTCGATGCTGCGCCAGCCAGATTCATGCTTGCTGCGCAGAATATCTCTCGAAGTGCGATTAGTCGGCACCGAGCCGTGAACGTTAAACCGGCGAAGATTGCCGACAATCCACAGCAGCTCCGTTTGCCCGCTTTTCTTGATCCAATGGCAGGCCACGGCCGTATTTCGGCGGGCGCTCTTGCGAAGTAAACGCCTGAGCGTATCCAGCCCCTGCTGCGTGATCATCGTTTGCCAGCAGCCGTCCCCTTTGCGTTCAGCAAACTGGTCGAGGATCTGGCAGCTTTGCTCTCGCGCTTTTTTGCTGCACTGCGAGACAATCATGACGTTCATCCGCGCTCGCTCCTTAATGCCGCCGCCGTCTCCTGCAGCGCTTCAATCATCAAATCAAGCGCGGCAGCCTGCTGGAACCCGGTAATACAGCGCTGGCGGAAAGTTTGGTTATCCTCCCCTTCCATGGCGGCAATAAAGGCCTGCGGCAGTATCAATGCATCCTTGATTAAATCAGCCAGATCAAACACCAGCCCACCTCGCCGTGTCTTACCGTGTAGCACCGCGAGGCCATGCGGTATTCCCGTCACCCAGGCTGCTACCGCAGCGAGCCCGTATGCCAGATAATTACCTTGATCTAATAAACGGTTAGCGCCGTCAGTCCCTCCTCCACGTTTAGAACGCGTAAAGTCACCGTACTGCACCGCATCACTGGCTAATTTATAAAGGGCTTTAGTGAGTTGAGCTTCCTGCAGCATCAATTCATTATGGCTGGAGGCTTTTTCTATTCCGGCGTGAAAACGTTCTAACTTATCTTTTAATATTGCAGCCTGAGGGTTAAAGCGCGTTTCGCGCGACATTTTGGCACCTGACCAGTAGCGTTCTATTTGCTGTAGACGAATATATTGAAAACGCCTGGCGGCAATTAACCTTTTGTCTTCATCAAACCAAAATGATATCCAGTCCTGCAGATATTCTGTTGGACGATATTCGCTTTGCGGGGTAATCCATGACACATCGATATCGACTTCATTACCTGAATAAAGGGGCGTCCCGTCACTGCCACAAAACCCGACCAGCACGCCAGCCCTTGCAAACTCTCTCATTGCTGCCTGAGTGACGGAGGTTCCCGTTCCTAACATGACAACCGTAGTATTGGCGATGGGGATATTCCAGTAAAGTGACGACTTGCCTTCATCGGTCACATATTCCACTCTTCCGCCATTAACCAGCACCCGGCAATATTGAAGATAATATATATTCGCTCGTTTAGAATGAAGAATAGTTTTTAAATCAGAAGGCATTAACATAAAGATTACATCCATGTAATTGAATACAACGCACTCAGGGAGACATCATAACGCTTTTTTACTTAAACACTGAGAACTAATTCAAGATAAGTAATGCAAAACACTCATTAATCTGAGAGAACAGCTTTCATTTTACTATCATGCACGGAAAAGAAATAATAAAAACCATCAGTACAGGAATGGATGAGTTAGAATGCATAGCTTTCATGAATGTATTATTTCTAAGCTGCCTGTACGGCAGTGAACTTATCGACCGTATCCGTAATTATCTGGAGAACTTTCTAAGCTGCCTGTACGGCAGTGAACCCCTTCCCGCTTGTATAACGACATGAATTTGCTTTCTAAGCTGCCTGTACGGCAGTGAACTTCCAGCCGAAGCCATGGGACAGGTTCTCAGTTTTCTAAGCTGCCTGTACGGCAGTGAACAGGGAACAAGCCTGGTGGCTTACGCTGATGCTTTTCTAAGCTGCCTGTACGGCAGTGAACGAGCTTTGCTGGTGGGCCGCTCGCCGGGAAGTTTTCTAAGCTGCCTGTACGGCAGTGAACCCCTTCCCGCTTGTATAACGACATGAATTTGCTTTCTAAGCTGCCTGTACGGCAGTGAACTTCCAGCCGAAGCCATGGGACAGGTTCTCAGTTTTCTAAGCTGCCTGTACGGCAGTGAACAGGGAACAAGCCTGGTGGCTTACGCTGATGCTTTTCTAAGCTGCCTGTACGGCAGTGAACAATCTCCTCCAACTTCGACATGTTTTGCTCACTTTCTAAGCTGCCTGTACGGCAGTGAACATAACCTGCGTGCGGATACTCAAGAATTCATCTTTCTAAGCTGCCTGTACGGCAGTGAACCCCTCCAGCCCTTCAATGCCGAATTGATGCCCTTTCTAAGCTGCCTGTACGGCAGTGAACCTTTACGTGGCGACGGCCTTCGCTTCTATCATTTTCTAAGCTGCCTGTACGGCAGTGAACGATCACGCCCAGCTTAACGAGATCATCGAATGTTTCTAAGCTGCCTGTACGGCAGTGAACATGTACGGACCTGACTTGCACGGGGGCTAGATTTTCTAAGCTGCCTGTACGGCAGTGAACCGTAGAGCCGGTTAAGTACACGGCTGCCGATCTTTCTAAGCTGCCTGTACGGCAGTGAACCTCGGTAGGACGTCGCCGAAGTCTTTCCCGTATTTCTAAGCTGCCTGTAC
>NZ_JACARU010000081.1:0-24809 GCF_013386425.1 Cedecea sp. P7760
TAATAAGATTATCATTTTTAATTTAAAAGATTAGTTAATAACGGGTGTTGAATTTAAAGAAATAGGCATATTTTTCGGAGTTTAAAACCGGGTAAAAACCCGATGCGTGAGCAACAAATTTGACGTGAGTGAGTCGGCACGACAGTGCAGAAAGCCTGTGGCTAATGAATAAACACCCTGTATTTGGGAGTTCTGTTCACTACGCACTAGGCTTTGTGGTTAATTTAAACACCGTCAGTAATGCGTAGGGCACAGAGTCAAAATAGTGGATCTTTCTCACCCTTCCGGAAAGATGATAGCTATGCCCCAATAAAACATGATCCTGCACATTACCTGTTAATGCGAATCCATCATTCTGCTTTTTGCCTGTAAAAGTAAAAAAGTAGCTGTGGGAGCCTTTTGAAAAAGCAGCTCGCACTTCTGTAAAAATGATATCAATACTCACTACATCACCAATGCTGAAAGAATGCTCAACAGGTACATCAGCGTTTTCTGGCAAATCTTTAGAAACGGGTTGGTAAGTTGAGTAGAAAGATTCTAACTGACGAACTGTTAAAAAGAGATTGTTGTTTAACTGCTGTGAAATGCTTACTGCAAACTTAGAATTATCGGCTTGTAACAATGCCAGGTGCCCGCTGTGCCTACGTTTCCAAGCGTCTAGATCGGGATTGCAGCGAAATTCCGGGATAGTTTCAAGAAATTCGATGCCCTCTTTCAGTACCAGTTTTTCCTCTGTGGCCGGTGACGTTTTGCTTCCATTACATGTCACGCAGACGGCGTTTGCGATTTCTCCTGTCCCTCCGCAGGCAAAGCATTCACGTGTGATCATGGCATAATAGTGCCCATCGTTACCGTGGAAAGGCTTTACGACCGCTGGCAATAAATAACCATCGTGAGTAAAAAAAATTGAATGTTTCATTTTTTAAGGTTCTCCAGACGTCCCTCCACGATAAGTAAAGCGTCAGTCACTTTCTGTACATACTGATCATGTCCTTCTTCAAAATGATCAAAGCGCTTACCAGCGTTGATCTCAACAATGTTACGGTCGAGCGAGGCTTTCGCAATAAGTAAATCGTTAAAAGTATTAATGACGGTAAAATGTACAATCTTGTCCATAAATTATCCTCAGCTATCTACTCATTTGTCAAAAGGTCACGAATTTCGTTCAGTTCTGTAACCTTAGATTTTGGAATGATGATTGCAGTATTTTCATCATTTAGAAGACTTAATACAAGTTGAAGTTTTGCTTCATCTAAAGTGATCTTTACACTTTCATTTGTTTTTGTGATTAAAGTGTTACTGACGTTCATAAATAAATTAGAATGCTGTCCGTCTAAAATTAATTCTGTCAGTTTATTATTGTCTGACATTGTTGACCCTACATTATCAATCAAACCAATAAATTCATTTTTTAACCGTTCAGTTTTTTTATGTGAAAGACGTTTAATACCTAACGAACTGCGAGTGATAGACTTTGTTTTAATGTCTTTAGGGTTAATATGTACAGGAGGTTTTTCCTGTTCTTCGAGTGGCTCACTGTTTGTTGCTGTTTCAACGGTTGTTGGTTTCGATAAATCAAGTACGCCAGAAGATGGCACTAAAAAAGAACAGGACTCCAAGTGTGCAAGGACTTTTGCATGATCATTGGAATACTTCAACATGATTTCAATCGCGAGTGTTTTTTTAATAAGGTTTAGGCTGATTAAACGTTGCAGTTCTAAAGGCATATCAAGGATTTTAAGCTGATTGCGAATCGCTGTGCCAGACCGCTGATAGCGCATAGCAAGGGATTCAACGGTAGAGCCAAGCTTCAGGGTCTCTGCGAGTGCGTAAGCTAGTGCAACGGGATTGAGACTGTTATTCCTGTTCCCATCAAGGTTCTCTAGGTATTCTTCGATTTTATCCTTGTAGTGCATAAGTACGACTGAAAAGAGCTGGATGTCAGCTCCTTCCGCGAGAGCAAGCAATAATGCTCTGTAACGACAATGCCCTTGCCGGACAACGTACTTGGAGTCCTTCTTTACTACCTTAATTAAATCAACACGTCGCCCCTCTTTATAGGCTTGCTTGAGAGAAATAATTGCCGATTTTACTGGCTCCTGTTCGTAACAAAGATCACCGATTACCGCTTCCCGTGGATTAAATCCAGGCTCGATAATAAGATCTTTTGGGCTGATTTCAATAATCTGATAGTCGCAATGATTCATATAAGCACCTTTTTTTATTACATGATACATTAATGCTCTCAGATTCAAACAACTCTGAAGGCATAAAAAACAAAATTTCTTTTAGTGGTTAGGTATCTTACTAATTCAAAAATAGGCTGTTTTAAAAATTAAATTAAAAAGAAAATCTGAATAGTTTGAATTTATCTTTCTTAATAACTTCATGCTAACTGATATTTTTCCCGGCTGCATTCTATACAGGGTTTGTATCCAATCCTAAATTTGTAGGGCCAGAGCTCTTTCTCAGAGGGAATTTATCCCCGTTTTCCACAAGATAGATCAATTCTTTAGATCAATAGAGATCAATAGAGAACAATAAAGATCACGACCATTGTAACGTGATGATTTTTAAAAGAAATAGCAATGATCCGGCATTCAGGTGCATGCGAAAAGCATTTGATCGAATAAGAAAAGCATTTACTTGAATTGAAAAGGCATTTAGTTTAATGCGTGAAAAGCATTTGGACGAATAATCTATTCACAGCTAAATGTAGAAAGGGAAAAACATGGTGGGTAAGTTTAAATGAGTGATAACAATGAGTTAGCACATCCGTTTGATGTGACCAACACGGATACAGGGAGGACTTATCAACTGAGTCCAAACTCTTCGAAATCGGTCCAACCCATTGCTTTACTGCGCTTAAGTGTTTTTACCCCGGTGGGAACTAAAGAGAAGCGATTCAGAAATTTTGAGGTTGATGCTTCTGATGAGTTGTCGAGCATGGAACTGGCCCGGTCAGAAGGATACGATGACATCCGGATCACTGGCCTTAAGCTTTCGATGTCCACGGACTTCAAGTGTTGGCTTGGGTGCATTATGGCGTTCAGTAAATATGGATTCGCCTCCGAGAAAATAACATTGTCGTTCAATGAGTTTGCAAAAATGTGTGGTATCAGTTCTACAAATATCAACAAGCGAACCCGTTCACGATTTCAGGAAGCGCTGGCAAACCTCGCGTCCGTTGTTATTTCTTTCCGTGATTCTAAAACTGAACGCTTCACTGTCACACACCTTGTGCAGAAAGCTATGATTGACCCTAAGAAGGACACAGTAGAGCTCGTGGGTGATCCCTCGATGTGGGAGCTTTACCGGTATGATCATAAAACCCTATTAAGCTTACAGGTACTGTCGGTTCTCGCCAAAAAAGAAGCTGCACAGAGCCTGTACATCTATTTTGAGGCAATGCCTGCCGGAACGTTATTCGTTAACATGAAGCGTTTGCGTGAGCGGCTTCTTTTGACGACTCCAGTACGTACTCAAAACCAGATCATCAGAAAGGCTATGCTGGAGTTAAAATCAATAGGATACCTTGAATATCAAGAGGTTAAGAAAGGTAGAGATATTCAGTTCCAGATTTTTAAGAGAAGTCCAAAGCTTGCTCTGGCAAAACAAAGCTGATCCTCTGGTTCAGTTCGCAGAAAAGTAACTTTGGATGTAATGAGGCGTACGGGCATTCATCCAAATGCTTTTTTGGACGCCTCTGCTGATATGAATACCCTTCCCTGCTTCCCTGCTTCCCTGCTTCCCTGCTTCCCTGCTTCCTTTCTTACTTTTGCTTAAGCACCCTGGGAATTTTGAGCATTCGATCGAATGCTTTATTTAACTAATTTTCACTGAGTTAGATAACGAATACTAAGCAATTGATTTTGAATGATTTAATCAGAAGTCATTCATCCAGATGCCTTTAGATAAAACTACCCATCAACGTTTGTGCATAGTGGCTATACGTGAAAAATCCCTGTCCTTCTCATGTCACACTGAGATTTGCACAGAAAATTAAAGCCTGTAATTGTCTGGGACATGATTAGAACAGAGGCGTTTTGATAAATATCCAGTTCAAAACAGAGGTCCCATAAGTAAACATAACCTCATGAAAATAAAAGCAAATCGTTTAAAAATCCCATAGTGGTGGTGAAAAGCATTTGCTTCAATGGGGGGAGAAAAGTGACCTTTGTGAAAAGCACTTGCTTCAATGGCGACAGAAAAGTGCCTTTTGTATAAAAGCATTTGCTTGAATGAGTTTGTGTAAGGTGCCTACGTTGGAAACCCCTGGCATGAATGAGGCGGGAAGATGCCTTTAGCTGAAAAGCATTTGCATGAATGGGACAGTAAAAAGGTGCCTTTAGCTGAAAGCATTTGCATGAATGGGGCCGCAAACGGTGGCATTGGTCGAAAAGCATTTGCATGAATGGTGCAGCAAACGGGGCATTGGTCGAAAAGCATTTGCATGAATGGGATGGTAAAAGGTGCTTTTGGTTGACAGGCATTTGCATGAATGGCGCCGTAACGGTGTCTTTGACCGGAAAGCATTTGGATGAATCGACCTGAAAAGGTGCCTTTGGACTGAAAGTACCTCTCTTAATGGGATTCGATAGCTGAATTTCACCAAAAAGCATTTACATGAATGGAATAGTAAAAGTTGCCCTTGGTCGAAAAGCAACTGCATGAATGAGCCCGGAAAAGGTTCCTTTGGTCGAAAAGCATTTGCATGAATGGGTTTCGGATATGTGTCTTTGCTACAAAGGCATTTGCATGAATGAGGCTGGAAAAGGCGCATTGTTTGAAAAGCATTTGCATGAATGGGGCGACACACAGGATGTGGCTGAAAAGCACTTGTATCAATGGGAAAAGTGACTTTTTTAGAATGACATCCTTACACAGAGCTTTCTCAAATATCGGACTGGATGGTTATCACAAAAATGGTGAAGAGATAGACGATGAACTTCTTCCCTATAAAGAAAAAATAACCTGCCTCACCTTCTTCAATCCGATATACACACGGTATTCACATGTGACATTCATAGGCTAAAAAAACACCAGGCGCAATTAAGGGAAAAAAAGGGTGGTTAACAGAAAAATGAAAGAAAAATAAAAAGTATTATGCAAATGCGTTTACGTGAACTCAAATCAACACGGAGTAATTATGGAACTGACATTGAATACTAACGTTGAAAGAGAACAAACTAACGCTTTTGCATTTCTGAAGTCTAAACATGCAAAAGTGCCTTTGTTTATTCTCCTGTTTTTAGCAAGTTGCGGTTTAGCGTACGCGGGTTCCGACGACGGAGCCTTCGGCGATATCTGGGCCTACATGAGCGAAGCATTAACTGGTGCGCCGGGTAAAATCATCGCTTGCGGCATGTTGTTCTCCGTAGCTTATTTCGGCGTTGTAAAACCTAACCTTGGTTTGGCGCTGGTTTCAGCATTAATGATGCTGATTATGGCAAACGGTGAAAAAATTATCAGCACGTTCCTGGATGCTGGTATCCCGCTGTGATTTGTTAGAACAATAACGATGAGGGGGATATTCCCCCTCTCTGGAGTTTTTATGACAAGTCAGTACGAGGTACCTCCACATACCTATCGTTTCCCTTACAGAATTAATATGCCTTTGTTGATTCTATTCTGGGATGCAAAGCAATTGGGTATAACATTCGTGACTATCGCGAGTGGTAATATTTTTGATTTCTTTATAACTTCTGTAGTTGTTGCGGTTGTGTTTTGGTTTGCATATAAAAAAGCAGCTGAAGAAGGAGTTAGAGGAAAACTCAAACACAAACTGTGGTGGTTCGGCTTGTTTCCAGGGAAATCAGTGTTTAGTAGTCGTTACTTTACCGATCCATTTATCAGAAACCTCTATTCTTGATGGAGCTAAGAATGAAACATCTCAGCAAGCTTAAAATTCCATTCATTAAAAGTGCCAGTAATGGCGATTTTGATAAAAAGGACGAGACTTCGCAAAATGGAGGCGAAGACTCAAAAGGACGCTTTCGGGATTCTAAAGCTCGCTTTAGTAAAGAGATTGAAGCTTCTGAAATTGGAATTACTTATAGTGCATTGATTAAACGTGACGAAAAACTCTTACGTGTGAATTCAATTGCTATATTAGTCATCGCAGTTTTAGTGGTAAAAAATCAATTTCTTACCGATCCTGTGACTATTGTGCTTCCGCCTAATATGACGGAAGAAGTTAAAGTTGTGGGAAATAAAGCCTCAGAGTCATATAAAACTCAATGGGCCTTATTCTTCAGTACTTTAATTGGGAACATAAACCCAACAAACATAGGCTTTGTAACAACAACCATATTGGATGCGCTTTCTCCGGATTTACAGGCGAAAACCCGTGAGTCATTACAGCAGCAGACCAATATTATGCAAGCTCGTGGTGTTGAACAGTCATTTAAACCGATCGATATGTATTATGACACCAAAAATGACATGGTCTATGTCTGGGGAACGAAATCAACGCGTTTGATTAATGTTCCGGACAAAACAGAATCATCAAAATGGACGTTTGAATGGGTGCTGGGTATGAAAAACGGACGACCACGCATAGCCTATGTAAATCAGTATTCTGGTACACCAAATATTAAGAAAATTACAATCAACGGCAAAGAACAACTGGCAACACTCGATAATCCCCCGCCGTCTACAGGTAACTAATTATGACTTCTAAAAAGGGCTTTCGCTGTCACGCGATTACAGCAATGATCTTGCTGGCAACTTCGAATGTAGTCTTTGCTGAAGACTATCAGTTACCGGCGACAGTAAATAACCCGGTTGTTATGCCTGTCGGGGCAGATGAATTTCAGAATGGTGTGAAAAATGCGATTATTAAAGAATCTGGCACCGGCCCCGCGCCTGAGACGTCACAAGCAACAAAACCGACCACTGAACTACCAAGTCTTTCACCTGCAAGTAGTGCCTCCCCAGCTGTCAATGAGATAACTGGCGCATTGTCAAAAAACCCTACGCTTGTCGGTTATCAGCAACAGGTTAAATCCGGAAATTTTGATAGTTACGGAAGACCGGCAGGGAAAGAGCCTCAACAAAATGCACAAAGCACCGGGGCCCCTTCAAAAGCAGATGAGTTATATGTAGAAGCTCGTAATCGCTACAAAGAAGTGCAGCGAGTAAACGTCCCACCGGGTGGGAATATTGTACTGCCAGTTTCACGGGGTCTGCAAAACAGAATTTCAACTTCATTTAAAAACGCATCTGTAAGTACTTCAACGCCAGGTGATGAAGCCAGTATTTTCGTTAACGGCGGCGATGTATTTATTTCAACAAACACGGATAAGCCAATTGGAATAATGCTTTCAGAAGATTCAGTGCCTGAATCGACTTATAACCTGACACTGGTTCCACTGGATGTTCCTGGTGCAATGATTTCGGTCACAACTTCTTTGAGCCCGACAATGCAGGCGAAACGTGAGACATCTTTGGATAAACATAATTATGATGAGATGCTGGCACGATCCCAGTCAGAAGAGTTGGCACCATCTGACCCTCGTCAGGATGACCATAAACAGCGGATCATTGATTTACTGACTCCGGTTGCGCTAGGTGAGGTTCCTTCTGGTTTTAGTTTACAAGAAGACCGCTTGTCACGTATACCGAGCTCAGAGCAGTCCCCGTGTAATTTCAATATGTATTCAAAGTTAGGGCAAAGACTTGTGGGATCTAGGGAATTGATAGATGTCATTCTTGTTAAAAATGACAAGCCTTACGGACAAGTTGTCGCTGATCAGCAATGTATAACTGAAGGAGTAATTGCAAGTGCTTTGTTCGATAAAGCATTTCTTCAGCCTGGAGAGGAAACCGAGCTTTACATTGTGCGGGATAAATTATTTAAAGAGCGCCAGACTCGTGTAACCACACGACCAAGCCTGATTAAAAGATAAAATGAGAAAAGCTACTTTTCTTACAGGGGTCTCATTTGGACTAGTCGTTTTTTTGGGTACCAGTTATTACTACCAAACTGAGTACATTCCAAAAGGAACAGTGAATATAGTTCCCGATGACCACCGACCGGGTGAGACAGTTGACGATGCGTTTGAAGAACATACGATAATTATAAGCGACCCTACCCTTGCGCAAAAATTCGTTGGAAGCTCAACCGAGTTTGAAAGTCGGCGCGGAGTTAAGGAAATTAAAGAAGTTGGTTCGCTTAATAATGGTAAGGATTTTGCCCCTGTTGAATCCGATAATTCAGGATTGAATTTTAAAGATAAATGGCCCAGGGCGGGTGAACCTTATATCGTGCCTCAGATGACAGAAAACGAACGAAATTTGAAAGTTAAGCGCTTCCAGCAACCAAAGAGTGGAGTTAATAATGGACATTAAAAATGCCTGGGAAAATAAAACTGTCAGAATCTCAGTAATTGGTGCTGCGTTGATTGTATTGATTATCGTTATTAGTCAATCAATTTTTTCCACTCCGGTTAAAAAAGAGAAGAAAACCCAGAAAAAAGATATGCAAACTGGGTTCCTGATTGATGATTCACAAATGACTAAGCTGAGTAACGAGGAAAGCCAGAAGACTTATAACGAAATGGTCAGGCAGAACCGCATTGATCAGAATGCGGCAAAGGCAGATCGTGATAAAGCTGAAAAGGCCCAGCAAGAAAGCAAAGTACAGATTGCCAACCTTGCTTCACAAGTCCAGCAGCTCTCGACGCAGTTGACTGACATGCAGACCTCACGAAACGGTAATCGTAATCTCGACGCAGGTGGGTCACGCAAAAACGTCAATGAGCAGGCCCCAGCAACGCCATACCAGCTAAATCCAAATGCTGCGGTGAATGGGGCTAGTTCCGGATACGCTCCGATCACACCGACCCGAAATAGCCCAATGCGGACTATCACGCAGAGTTCAATTAAGACAAATGGTTCTGATGGTGTCATTCAGGTTATGCCGATATCCGAAAGCCGGATAAGAGAGGGGCGTGAGGTCGTTGCTGGCGGTGACAAAGCCCCGACACGAACTATTCGCGGCGACGGGACCGCTCCTGTAGACAGTAAAGCTCGGCATGCGGCACGTAAAGACGAAATGTTTCTCCCAGCGACGTCAATTATCACAGGGGTGCTAATTAATGGTCTGGAAGCCCCAACGAGTCTGTCGTCTAAAGCTGAACCCATGCCAGTCACTATGCGTATTAAAAAAGACATCATCATGCCAAACAATTTCACGATGGATTTGCGGGATTGTAATTTGTTGGGTTCAGCTGTGGGTGATCTGGCGTCACAGCGAGCATACATTCGGGCAACATCAATATCTTGTGTGAACTCGAAAGGAAAAGCTTTCGACGTCAAACTGGAAGCATACGCAGTTAGTGAAAATGACGGGAAAAATGGTATTCGTGGAAATCTGATAAGTAGAAATGGAAATGCGATCGCAGGTTCTGCTTTTGCAGGAGGCCTGTCAGCACTGGCTGGTAGTCTGAGCCCATCTAAGGTGTCTTCGTTAAATATCGATCCTAACTCAACGGCTGAATACCAATCGCCGAACATCGGGGCATTAGGAGCGTTGGCCGGAGCCGGAGCAGCTCAGGGCGGTCTAAACCGTCTTGTGGACTACTACACATCAATTGCTGAGCAGCAGTGGCCAATAGTCGAAGTTAGCCCAGGGCGCCCAATTACGTTTATCGTTCAATCAGGCGCAACAATACCTACAAACCTGACGAGTCGCTGAGGTTAATTATGGAAAATAACATTGAACCAGGAACAAAAAGTGATTCTGCTGAAAACGTGAAGCTTGAGGCGGCTAAACCTGTTGGGGGTATACGTACAACCAAAAAAGTAACTTTGGAAATAGATATCGAGAAAACCCTCAAGTATTTGATGCTAGCTGGCCTAGCTGTGCTTTTCGTGATCTATGGATACAAGGGGGCGAGTTTTGTTTATGAAAGCGTCAAAGCAATGTCGAATCCGTCCTACCAAATTGCAGTACTTGATATGCAAACTTTAAGGAAAGAATTTAATAAGCAGAATCCTGAGCCGGATTTGGTACAGTCTAAAAACAACTTTGAAAATTACTTTAAAGCATTAATGAAAGTTTACCGTTCTCGTGGCTATTTGGTTATTGATGCATCATTAGCAGTAACAATTCCAGATAATGTTCAAATAGTCTCTTATATCGACCTTGGTGGAAGTTTTGGTGAGGTACAATCTCTACAAGGCGAAACAAAAGAAAGTGAGATACGATAATTGAAAAAGTTACTTTTATCTCTGCTGGTCTCTATGATCACAGTGTGTCCACCCCTTACAAATGCTGCTGAAAATGTATTAAACAACACTGATGCAGCTGCATTAATGGAAAAAGCAAAAGAAGGTGGAGTGTCCACGAAACCTTTAGAGGGCGTACTGGCGAAAATGCAAAGCTATAAGCCTAAAGATGTTATTTACATCCCGACTGGAGGTCTTTATCTGTTCCAGGATGAACGTTCGCAGTTGATGGCTGTGACCACTGATGGACGTTATACAATAACGGGTGGTAGCGTCATGGACATTCTTCAGAGAAAGTCAGTCTTATCCGTAGAAGATGTACGAAAATCCTACTTTATTAATTTAGACGACGCCCCCTTTCCTCTTGATACTGTGGCATTGATCCCTTTAGGAAACCCAAAACTAAAAAGACAAGCCGCTATTTTTATCACGCTTGATTGTGATGGTTGCCAAGATTTAATAAAAAAATTCTATGACGAAAGAGAAAAATACCGGGTTGACATCATTTTAATCCCCTCCCCCGGTGAGCCAAAGCAAGAATTACGTCAACTATGGTGCAGTAAAGAAAAAGGCAAAGTGAATGACCTTGATATCTTGCGTTGGCTTATGGGAAATAAGACCGATATAGAACAAAGGCTCCTGACAAAAAAAGAGGCAGAAACATGTCCGGCTGAGCCATTGGTAGGATCTCTGATGCTGGCAGGTATTTATAAATTACAGGGCGTACCTTCAGTTGTGAGACAAGACGGACTTGCCGGTAATGGCATACCGAAAGATTTTGATTCATGGTTAAAACAAAGTGTCGAACCCTTACTCAAAAACCCATTTGCTACTAATTAAGGTAATGAAATGAACATTAAAAAAGTTATTTTCAGCGCTCTGGTTGTTGGTTCATCTTCATACCTAGCGGGTTGTACTATCGGCAGCTCAGAATCAGAATGTCCGGGAATTGAAAAAGGGGTCGTTTGTAAAGGCCCTCGTGAAGTTATGGAACTAACGAATAACCGTGATGATCTTTCCGGCCTTGCGGAGGAAGAAGCTAATTCGGGAAAGGAGAAATCGGCTGTCAATGACAGCCAGTACCCTGCCCAAATTTCGCCGCCTGGCGCTGTGCAATACCCTAAGTCTGCCGTCTTGGTAAATAAGCCTGTGACATACAAGACGACGCAAATTAAACCTGCTGGCCAAGTCCCCGTTATGTACGATGAGACATTAAAAATGGGCGCGCCAACATCAACAATCGGGCCACGGCCGATAAGCGGCGTTCCAGTTAATTCTAATGTAAGGATGACAACGAGCTACAGCTCAACAGGTGCATCCGGTAACCCTTTTATCCATCCGACTGCTGATGTCATGAAGCAAACAACACAGGTTGTATCTCCGGCACCTGTACCGCGCTACGTTGCGCCAAATTCCGATATCAGTGCTAGTAAAGACCTTTACTCCGTTAATAATGGACAGCCTGTAAACCCTACGCTCAGCTCTGGCCAGATCCAGCAATACCGTACACAAGGGTATAAACAGGCTGTGGTAGCTCCAGAACCGCTTGCTGTACTTCAGCAAGGCCGCGTCATGAGAATCACCTTTGCACCATACACGGACGATAATGACGCTTTAAACCTGCCTGGCTTTGTCTATGTGAATGTCAAACCCCAAACTTGGATTGCGGGTAAAAATTCGACATCAAATCCGGCGCGAATAGTTCCTTTGCAAGTTCAGGATGCCGCTCGTGAAAATATGCAACAGCAACAGCGAGCAACGAAAGCAGTTTCGTCTAACGGTATTATCAGACAACTCTGAGGTCGCGAATGAAATCTGCTAACATCTATAATAAAGAATTAAGTCGCCACCAGTTTGGTGGGTTTATTCCTGTATACGACCAGATTCCTGGCACGAATTATTTTCTAATAGACGGTAATCGGCTTGGGTTTATGTTTATTTGTAACCCCTCACCTGGTGTTTTTGATAATCAGCAGGATGTGTTAGCTGAATTATTTAAAATGGATTTTCCTACTGACACTATCTGTCAGACCTCATTAACAGCACTGCCGGACCTGACCTTGCATTTAAGTGCCTGGTCGGCAGTTCGTGGTGGTCGAATGGAAGGACATGATAAGCTTAAGGGGGACTTACTCACGGCCTACCAGCTGGATTATTATGATAGAAGTCTAAATGAACCCTTAAAACCGGATCATGATAAATTAATGCTTCGTGACTTTCAGATCTGGATGTCATTTTCTATTCCGTTGAAATCTGCGCTTCCTACTGAAATTGAAATTAATCGCATCGATGCACTGTACTCTGACCTAATCAGTAAGTTGAACACACTGGGCCTTTTTCCACATAAAGTTAGCGCCGAAAACTGGCTTTATTGCATGGATAAATTAATGCATCCGGGAAAAACATCACGTTGGGCTGAAGGTCATGTTGAAGTCAACACTATGAGGCGTCTTAACGAACAGCTAAATGTTCCGGGGCGAAAATATACAGTAACTGAAAATAATTTTTCATCTACAACGCAGAGTACTGATGTTTCTGAACATCGTTATTTCAAACAATTATCTGTGGTCAAGTTCCCAGAACATGTAAATTTTGGAAGCATGTATGAACTTGTAGTGAATTGGATGAATGGGCGTAAAACTATATTTAGCCCATTTATGATAACTCAAACAGTCCATTTCGCCGATCCCTTAAAATTAGCTAGAGATAACGTCAGATATAAGGCAATTACTAACAAACAAGCTAGTATCCCAACCGTCTTAACGTTTTGTCCAAGACTGAAGGACATGGATAATGATTACATGGCGGTAACACGTGAACTGGAAGATGGGGCCCGTCTTTTACACAGTTATCTGACATTTACCGTCATGGGGAATTCAGCATTAGATGTCCAGTCTGCCGCAGACCAGTTAAAATCATTTTATCTGGAAAGTCGCGTTAAAGTGGCTGATGATTCATACATCATCTTTCCATCTTTTGTCTCTTGCCTTCCAATGTGTAATGACCCCAAGACGATACTAGATCTGGACCGTTTTGAGGTAGTCAGTAATACTGGTGCAGCGCATATGACCCCTCTATTCGGCCCATGGAAAGGTAATACTGACAGACCTGTACTTAACCTCGTCTCACGAGAGGGCCAGCTGTTGGGGCTTGATATCTTCAAGACTTCTGCCAGCTATAATATGGTTGTTGGGGCGACTTCTGGTGCAGGCAAATCGTTCTGGGTTGCATACATCATTAATAACTATCTTGGTGCAGGGCCGCGTTCTAATAATCTGATCCATTATCGTGATACTTTTGAAGGTTTCAAAAACAATGCTTATGATGCATTTGACCCTGATGGAGCCCAGATTTTTGTAGTTGACGTTGGTCGCTCGTATCAGGGTATTTCGGAGCAATATACAAATAGTCAGTTTATAGATTTTGGTAAAAAGCCTGATTTTACTCTGAATCCGTTCGCATTTTTGACCGATGTCACTGTTGCAGACCGAGTTTTTGATGAAGCGCCTGTTTTCAATGACGACTCAAATAATAACGATGAAGAAAAGGATAAAGTTGCACAGACCATTATGGTCCTGAATCAGTTAAAAATAATGGCATCTGAAAAAGGAAATATTGACGACTTTCAACAATCGGTCATGCTTCAACTGATTGGTGATGAATATAACGAATCACGTAAAGTCGGAAGTACAGGCTCTATTACAGGATTTGCACGCCGCTGTTCTGCCCATGAAGATAAGCGTATTAAAGATATCGGTGAGCAATTAGGGCAATGGTGTGAAGGAGGCATTTACGGAAATCGATTTACCGAAAAGCTCCCGCCAATAAACTTCGGTAGTCGGTTTATAGTTCTTGAGCTTGAAGAGTTGAAGGGTACCCCTCACCTCCAGACAGTCGTGCTCATGTCGATCATTCAAGCTGCTCAGCATGCAATGTTTATCAAAAAGGACGGTCGCCGCCGGTTGTTCATCCTTGATGAGGCATGGGAGTATATTCGCCCGGATAATGCTTCAGGCTCCAGTAATCAGTCAAATCAGTTTTTCTCATCTTTCCTTGAAGCTGCCTGGCGCCGATTCAGGAAAACGAACTGTGCTGGTATTTGTATTACCCAGTCCTTTGAAGATTACTTCACCTCCTCGGTAGGTCGAGCCCTGACGGCCAACTCGCCGTGGAAGATCATCATGAAGCAGGAAAAGGAGAGCATAGAAGCCATGAAGGCTAATAACTACTTCTCCACGACTGATGCTGAATATGAGCGTATGAAAAACATACGAACGATAAAGCGTGCATTTTCTGAGATGCTCGTCCGATTCGAGAATTTCCAGGAGATATGTCGCCTCTATGTAGACAGGAAAATGGAGCTTTGTTTTACGACTGACAGTACCGACCGTGGAAAGCTATGGGAAATACAAAGCCGTCTTGATTGCTCTTACGGCGAAGCAATTGAGATACTGTATGAACAGGAAGTTGCTAGCAATGCAGCTGCATAACGTTTAAGTAGTACTGGATACCTCATCTTTACTGGATGAGGTATCCGTACTTTACTCAAAATACAGGTTTTTAACTGTGTTACACTGCCCTCCCCCGCAACAATTGTTCAGGTTCAGAATTTCTGGATCGAATTAACTCCCCTAAATATCCCTAAATTTTATTTGTAGATACTGTTGATTGGCTTCTCTGGGGCTTCTACTTAAGTTGATTGGTGATGTAGCTTTTATACGGCTGATGTTTAATCATGCTCGGCCTGTGCTGAGCTAAATTTCCTGCCTTGGATACGGATGTTGTGGTTGCAAGTGATAACCAAATTTGTCGCGCTACTGTATATTAGATATAAACACTATCTTTATGGTTAGCTAAGCAACCCATAATTTCTTATGTATCGATTTAAAGTTTGGTAAGGCATTGAAAAACAAACAATAACTCATGTCTTGTTGGTTTGTTTAACAAGTTAGAGATAATATTTGTGAGTTGGTTTCTTTTTGTTTTGTTAGTCAATTTTCGTATTTGTGGTTATCTAAACCAACCATAACTATTAAGTTGCAGTTTTGTTTTGAACTAAAATGAAATGCCTTCTATTTAGGTTGGTATAGTCAACCATTTTCAGCTTCAAGTGATTACTAGAATATGGTTAATCGAGATGTTGTAACTGGTTGCTATCTGTAAAACAAGCGTAGTGCCATTTACCAAAAAACCTGAAATTCGCATCTTGAAATTGGGGAAGTTTATTCCTAATAAAACAATTTACTGACGATCCAACCAATTCGCTCCGCCGGGTATGTGCGCCTTAATCTCCAAAATTGGTATATAAACACCTTAAAGTTTATCCCGGGTGTTGAGTAACATTGCTTTGCATAATTTAGCCAAAGGGTTATAGGCTCAGATTCGGCGTGCTTTCTTAGTATTCTGAATGCCATCTTTTGGATCACGAGGTAAGCAGGAAGGATTTAGTTCATTCCTGAATGGCGCCTTAGCCGTCGAAAATTTTGCGGGGGCCTGGCATATTCTACTCTTTTGCCCGGTATTAGAGTCCAGGCTTTAAATTCCAACAAAGTTCTAGCACACCGAAACCTTATTTCGAAAACACTAGAAAAGGTAAAGGAAATTAAATGTTAGTAACATAGAGATAATTAGAACGGCCTACGAGATTTCAGAAGAAGTAATCTGCACAAGTCTCCACAACTTTTGTGAGAACGCCCTCTTATTTTGCTGCGAAGAATTAACATTATTGTCTGGGTTCACGCCGAACCACACGGTACTCTTTCAGTCTGTGCGCTTCAGACCGGACGTCGTCTAACCAGCTTCCCATAAATATGTAGATTTATGTTTGCACCATAAGTCATTACCACTAACGTTAGAGAGGTCCAACCCGCGTTTCATATTTCAACTTTGTACTTTTCAGTTCTTACAACCAAACTTTAATGTTGTTTTGCTTTTATCGTAGGTCATGTATAGATCCCTCCCGGGAACTGATTCATATAACCCCTTAATCGCCAGCTCTAGGCGGGATACTGTCCGGGTGCCGGAACACATTTAACCCCCTTAATCGCCAGCCCAGGGCGGGATGCTGTTCGGGTGCCTGTATATTTAACCCCCTTAATCGCCAGCTCAGGGCGGGATACTGTTCGGGTGCCTGAATATTTAACCCCCTTAATCGCCAGCTCAAGGCGGATACTTTCCAGGTGCCGGAACATTTAACCCCTTTAATCGCCAGCCCAGCGCGGGATACTGTCGGAGCGGCGGTACATTGAACCCTCTTAATCGCCAGCTCAAGGCCGAATTCTGTCCGGGTGCCGGAGCATTCAACCTCCTTAATCGCCAGCCCAGGGCGGGATGCTGTTTGGGTGCGGGAACATTTAACCCCCTTAATCGCCAGCCAAGGGAGGGACGCTGTCCGGGTGTCGGAACATTTAACCCCCTTAATCGCCAGCCAAGGGAGGGACGCTGTCCGGGTGTCGGAACATTTAACCCCCTTAATCGCCAGCCCAGGGCGGGATGCTGTTTGAGTGCCGGAACATTTAACCCCGTTAATCGCCAGCCCAAAAAGAGATGCTTTTGAATACAGGGGAATTGACGTTAGTTGCCACATAGCTGACTCTTGTTAAGTCGGTAGTTTGCTATCGCCAATGTTGAAAGTCATTCCTTATAACTCTCTTTTTACACATAACAAAGTAAACCGATGAGGCTGATATCCCATAATCGACGAAAAAGAAACAGAACGTTAGCGTATAGTTAGAATTACGGTTACAATTAAACGCATAAGGCACGAATGTACGCATTATGCGTAAAGTGTACATATATGCGTTTAATTTCATTATTTAGGTTAAAAGGGATCGGAAGAGAATGAATCTAATTGATAAGATCGCCCTTGTCGGTCAACGAATGAAGAGCGAGCAGATTTCCCTGAAGGAGTCATTATTGGTCTCTTCAAGGGTTTCGGTCTCGGATGATAGTGTTGAAGGTGTAGATCGCCTCATCTATAACCATTGTTTGAATAAAAAAAATCTGTCAGATTTTTTTGGCAAGTCACGCGTCACCTTTAATAAAATCCTTGCCGATCTTGAAGATAGAGGTCTGGTTGGTGCTCCTATCTTTCAGAACAAAAACCATCTCTATACCAGGTGGGACGTCCAAAAAATCATGGATGCTCTGGGCTGTCCTCGGTACAGCGACTATTACCATAGCCGTGCAATCGTAACGCAGAACCATAAGGGCGGCACGGGTAAGAGTACAACTTCAGGGGCTCTTGCTGTAGCCGCAGCGCTTGATATGCATCTAAACGCAAGGACACTTTTGATCGAATGGGACCCACAAGGCTCAATTGGTAGCGGGATGATACAAAGTGTAGCGGAAGATGATGTTTTCCTCACTGCTATTGACGCCATCTTAGGGGTTTATGAAGAGGACTCAGATTACAAAAAATACCTTGATTTAGGGTATTCGGAAGAAGAAATCATTGAGAGTATGCCTTTTTCGACACACCTACCGAATCTTGATGTTATTACAGCATTTCCTACAGATGCGCGATTTAAAGATAAATACTGGCAGTGTTCCAGAGAAGAACGAACAGAGCTATTACTTCGATTCAAAGAAGTTATTCTGCCTGTTTTGAAGAAAAAATACGGCCTGATTATCATCGATACTCCACCAGAGGATTCGCCAATCACTTGGGCAGCTGATGAAGCCGCTGATGGCATTCTTGTTGCCGTATCACCTCGTGAATACGATTATGCTTCCACAACTGATTTCATGTTGACCATCAGCGAGCGTTTCAAACAATCGCCGAGCAAGGGCGAAAATCTGAGGTGGTTCAAAGTGCTGGCTGTTAACGTAGACGATAAGAGTCCATATGAAAAAATTGTTCTGGATAAACTGGTAAGAACAGTGCAGGAACTCTTTATGTCTGCAAATATTAAAAATTCCGAAGCGTTTAAAGCCGCAGCATCAAGGGGCAGAACCGTATTGGATATTAAAAAGTCTGAAGAGCTTTGCTCACCTAAGCAGCTTGATGTGGCTGAAGAATCTGTAATGGCGGTCTACCAGCAATTTATAAATGAGATTAAGAGTTTTTCTGTGAAAGAAAGGAGTAACGCATGAGTGATGAGCAGCATATCGGGAATGACAAATCCCGTTATATTAATGCACCTAAGCGTACTGAAGTCAGCCATCGCTCCGGGCTTCCAGGCCTGAAATCACAGCCTCGACTGAGGAAGCTGTTTGCTTTACATAATGGACGTAAGCTGGAAGCTGAACACATCATTGTACCGGCTGAGAAGGTGGAACTGGAAACCGCAGTACACCCTATGAACCCACGAAACCAGGAAGCTCTCACTGTAAATGCAGTTCGAGATATCCTGGAACAAATTAAGGTACGTGGTGTTGATACAGAAGGCGTTGCTGTCAAACGAAATGGGGTGTATCTGCTTATAGAGGGCAGTCGTAGGCGTTTCTGTTGTATTCAATCTGCGAAGGATTTGCCACTATGGGTGTTGCCGGATGAATTATCCCCGGAAGATATTAATTCCATCATTACAGCAGCACAGACATCACGGAGATTTTCTTACCGTGAAGTTGGATTCCAGTATTTACAGAAAATGAAAGACCTTGGATTTGCAACTAATGAAGAGCTTGCTAATTATCTCGGAATCAGCCATGTATCTGTTTCTAAGCGTATCCAGGCGGCGAAGATAGATAATTCTCTTATTGCTCTCTTTCCTGACTATGAAGGTATTCCTAACTCGTATTACAATCGCTTATCCCGACTACAGAAGTACGTCGAAAAGAATTTATTCTCTCTTGAGGAAGTTGTAGATAATGTTCGGGAGGAAATAAGGAGCTTGGATGTAACCGATATTTCCGAAGCACAGAAGACAGTAATAGATAAAATTACTACAGTAGTTGAACAGCTTGACATAAAACCTCCTAGCAAGGGGTGGGAAACTCGTGAATTAGCCGTGTTTGATAATAAAGATAAATATGCAAGGATTAGCAAAAATGCGTCTGGAAGAAAAATTAGGTTTGAATTTAATAGAATTAATAGCGAATTGATCGCAGAAATTGAGGAGTTTATAAAATCGAAGTTGAAAGAAAAAGAATAATTAAATTTTGCATTAATCCGCATCGCAAGGATGCGGATTTATTACTATGTTGACCTTAATTTCATTCCCTCCATTATCAATACTGTAAAGCCTTAATCATTCTAGATGCGTGTAACTGCATGATCTTTAGAACAAATATCCTTATAAATGAGATTGCAGGTCCCCATGACAGGGACCTAAATTAACTATTGAATGGGTTGATGTACAGGTTCAGAAAGAAAAGGCCTGAGATCTATGTGAACTGCTGCTGCATTACTGTCATTAATTACGTTTAAAGGGGCTTTACCTGGTAAAGACATTGTTGCAACGTCGGGACCTGAAACAGTAAAGTTATTTTCCGCGCTTGGCATTACTGTGAATATTTTTATTGCAACATTCTCATGCCGATACATAGATATCCCGAACGTGGAGCCTGCTTCAGTATTACTGACATCAACTTCAACCGGTGTCCTACCGATCACTTCATTGGTCAGTATATTTTTCACAATGGCACCATCAGGTGCTGTGTAGATGCGATAAGGATAAGCAAAAGCCACCTCGCAGCAGCAAATACAGATGACGGCCAATATAGATTTCATGATTGCTCCTGTTCCAAAAATGCAAGACTTAATGATTGCGTAACTAGCGTTGTGTTTGTTTCACCCGAGCCGGGAAATTCATATCTAATACTGAACAACAATGGCAATGTGGGTCCATCACTCGACTTTTGTGAAATTTTGGTAAATGCGTTATTAATAAACGTTAATTGGTCAGTGTTGTCGTAGCAAAGGCCGAGTAAACCAACAGTCGGAACAGTAAACAATGAAACTGAACCAGGTGTTAATAACAGTTTCCCACGCGATGAATAGGTGCAACGGCTTCCGGCTAGATTTAGATCCGATAACTCAATAAATTCCTTGGTACCATTCTTGGCGAGCAGCCAGACATCAGTGCCTGAACTCTCAATCACTAAAGTACATCTAACTAAAACTTAGATCGAAAAATTAGAAAACCTTTGTATGGCGCAGCCTACAAGGGGTTTATCTAACTTTTGGCCCATTTATCTAATTTTCACAACTTTTCAGTCAGCAGACTTTAGGTATCAAGCATAAAAATTTAGATAAGGATTACACATCATTTATCTAAAAATTACGAGAAAGATCGCTTGATGATCGTTGCAAATTGCAACTAACTTAGCTTTCTAATCGTGTTCTACTTGACCACCGTGCGCACATTACAGATAAGCGCAGTTCTGAGCAAACGTGATTAAAGATTTTTACTGGTGACATGGCGACGTGTTGAGCAATTGTGCAACATTTGAACATTACTCAAAGGTAAGTGGGCTAGTGATCTGCCCTCAAGATTGGATACAACCATCAGTTGGTAATACGTGTTTTCTTACTATTTGATGTCTCATTTTGCCACCGTGCTTCAAGCTCTGACGGAGTCTGACAATTCAGTACTGAAGTTTCATCGTCGATAGATAGCCACGAAACAGTTAAATGCTGTCTAGAACACTAGTCACCTGAACCCCTGAAATCTTAAAAACGTGGGTGACAGGCAGGCACTCATTCGCAAAATCAGCCACGCTGGTTAATCACATAATCTCGCGACCGCTGTTAATTTCATCCATGATAAAATCCATCGACCTGGTCAGGTTAAACGCATCCGCGCTACAAGCGGAAACTAAAAGATTAAGTGATATCTACGTTAGTTAGTTGAGAATAGGAATGCATCTATAACCTGTTGATATAATGAGTGTATTTTTAATGAGTTAGTATTCTCTTTTACTGAGGCGGTTGATTGGTGGCTTTCATTAAAATCCATTTCAAGAGAGAAGTTCTCTTCTTTGTTCGTATCATTATTTTGCTTTTTTTCTAACGGTTCGAATAAATTACCACTTGTTTTTTTTGATGGCGATTCATACGATTCCTGCAAAATTTTATAATCCTCAGGTAAATCCTTAACTAACCTTTCCGAGTATAAGGTTAATTCTTCTGCAGCTATAGTAAATAACCAAGCTTCTTGGTTTTTTCTTTGATTTACACGAAGAATACGGCCAAGCACCTGTCTAAAGTAAAGTTCAGTTTTAATGGCGCTCAGATGGCAGCAGACCTGAAGGCGTGGGATATCTGTACCCTCACTGATCATGCCGACACTAACAATCCATTCGGTAGTTCCTTGCCGGAAATGCGCGATTTTTGAAAGTGCTTCTTTATCATGATATGTCACAATCGTTGCGGTTTGCGCGAATTCATTTTCCAGAATAGCCAGGAGCAGGTACGCATGCTCAACTGAAGAAGCGACTACCAGACCACCTGCATCAGAGTTAACCTTTCTGATTTCACGAAGTTTTTCGCACCCAGCTTTAATGACATACTTCATTGCTTCGGGGTGCCAAAGTATTGATTGATAAGAAACTAATGTTTCGTTCAAGAATTCTGAGACAGACCCGAAACATTTTGTGGCCTCCTCTGAAGAAAAAACTAAATTATCACTATTGATAAGCGCAATCTTAGGTTTCCGACAAACATTATCGATAATGGCTTCATGCAAGCCGTAGATGTAGTCGCAGCAAATCTCACCATCCGGATCGGTATAATTTGATAAAACTATAGGCACATTATCAGTTCGCCATGGGGTTCCGGTTAATGCCAATGTATAGTTTGCACATTTTTGAACTTGAGTAAGTATTTCCCCACCCCAAACATTGGCATTATCGAGTGAATCGCCAGAGCAATGATGAATTTCGTCAAAAATTACTAACAACCGGTGTCGTTGTAACGCATCCCAGAAATTTTCATCAAAATACATAAGGTTATGGTAAGTGTAAGCAGCTCCAACAGATCCCAGACTTCCACAAAAGTTGCTTTTTAGAATATGAGAGAAAGTGCTTTTTATCGATGAAACCACTGTTGTTGAAGGGGCAAAGCATATGATGATATCTACCAGATCGAGTTCCAGCATTCGCTTTGCAACCTCCGCAGCCATTACAGTTTTGCCGGCACCAGGGCAAGCAAGACATAAAAAATGTGGCGACCCAGATTGATATTTATTTAGCGCTGCATCAGCACAGTGACTCTGCCATTTCCTCAACATATATGATGCTCACTGCTATCCTGTCCAAGTACTTTTGATAAAGCTGTCACTTTACCAAGTAATGCAGCCGACTGATTTTTTGCCTGCTGATAGAGGCCTGTCAAATAGCTTTTCTTTTTTGGAAACCGCGCCATAAGTGACTGATACTCTTCAATTTCACTAAGAACTACGGCGAGCTTAGCCTCGTGAATAACTTTTTCTTTTTTAATATCATTTAAAAAGATATCTACATCAGATGCTGCTGTGTCAACCGTTGCAGGCACAGCTTGAAGGCGGGAATTCTTGGGTATTTTTCCAGATGTGAATGTTGTGGAATAGAAGAGCTCCGTTTTTTTGTAAAATTTTTTGGAATGCCCATCAATTTTCTCAATTTTACATATAAATCCTAATGCCTCTAATCGGAGAAGCTGGCGATAGATGAACTTTCTGGCTTCGCCCACTTGGCTATATTCATCCGTGATTTTTAGTAATGCATCCTTTAGTTGAGTAGCACTGAACTCTTCAAAACCCTTCTCTATCAATAAATTATAAATGTATGGGTGTAACTTTACTGCAGACTTCATTAACAAAATTCCAAACTTATAAACTTAGGATTGCTAAGTATACAGAAACTGGCGAAACTTAGACAATCTAAGCACTCTAAGGCAACGATGATGATTACGTGGCTCACCCAAACCCGATACCTGACAGGCTCAAAGCAGCCAGAACCAAAGCCGGGATCACTCAGCGAGAATTGGGTATCCGAGTTGGTATGGAACCAAGCTCAGCGAGTGGTCGCATGAACCATTATGAGAAAGGAAGGCACATACCAGATATCGATACCCTTAAGCGCATGGCCGATGAGCTTGGAGTTCCGATAAACTACTTCTTTTGTGAAAGCGAACTGACAGCGGAGTTAGCCAGGCTGATAGCAAACATGACTGAAACAGAGCAAGCAGCTCTAATTGCTGAGCTTAACAAAAAGCAACCCTAGTAGTGTGTATGGCTAAGTTAGGAAATATAGGATAGGGCAAAGATGATATGTTCGTTCGGTATCAGGAGCGGGCGTATCTAAAAACAAACGGTATTAACTAATGGGTGGAGTTCATCAGATATACAAGCTTTTTCTACTCTCCATGTTTCCATGTGTGAAAAAACTCCCAAAGAAAAAATTTGAGCCCCTGTTCACAGATATAATGCATCTCCTCTAGTTTTCATTGTTTATTAATCTGTGAGCATTGTAGACTATTCATTGATATGAACATTTAGTCAATGTGTGTAAGAAAAAACTTCTGGAAGTTTAAAGCTTGCACATCACAATTATCAAGCTGTATCTGATGTGGATATCACACTTTTATTATAAGGAACTTAGCATGGGATCTACAAAATCTTTAGTTATGGATCAACTCGAAGATGATTATAAAGTTAAATGGATATTAGAGAATGGTCCAAGCGGAATTAAGCAAGGTTCATATGAATGGGATGAATGGGAGTTAAATTATTACCATACACATGAAAATGACGGAATTATGAGGAATGACGATGATGGCATGGATGATTATTATCTTGATTTAAATATTGAAGAGGAAATTCAATGGGCAAAAAGAAACGGCCACATTGAAGCTTACAATAATTTCCTAAATGAGCTCGAGGATATGAGTAAGTTGATGGCTGCAGTAAAATCCCCGAACAGTCGAATGGTTCTTAAGATGAGACTGTCTTACGCTGTTACACTTATGGAATCATGCCTGAAGGAAATGTTGGTTTCTGCTGCTTTTGCTAGAGTTGAATTTACTCAGAATGCGGCAAATATACCAGCTGTGAGCGAAATAAAAATTCCGGTAAACTCCGTATTGAATGATGAAGCTAAGAAAATTGTAGAAAAAAGAATTTATAAAGTTTTGAATGATCTTCTTTATCATAGATTTGTTGATGTCTTCAATTATTATAAAATCATCTTAAATACAAGTGATTTTGATATTGAAAAAGATGTTAAGGACAAAGTTGTCTCTGCTATAAGCTTAAGGCATGACATTGTTCATCGAAATGGAAAAGATAAAGACGGAAAAGAAGTTCCAATTGAAAAATCCATAATAGATGATTATCTAAAAGAAATTGAATCATTCACTTTAGCTATGCGTGAGTTCATTACAGGAAGCATGGACGCCCTAGAGGTTGAAGCGATTAACGATGCGCTAGAAAAATTAGGGCATGCACGCCTGTTCAAGTGAAAAGTTATTTAACAACGTTTCACAGTGTTTGAACCGCTGTCAGTCATCCCTCAGATTGACTAGCGGTTATTTAAAAACATGTATAAGAAGTGGCAAATACAATATGGTTTATAGTTATGTTATATAGTTAAATATATCTCCCATGATTATTAGTTAATAATTGTTTTGTAACATAGCAGATTCCTATGTAATG
>NZ_JACARU010000082.1:0-21300 GCF_013386425.1 Cedecea sp. P7760
GCGCAGTATCTGGCGGCGGCGGGCGTGGGGCATCTCACGCTGCTCGATTTCGATACCGTTTCGCTCTCCAACCTTCAGCGCCAGACGCTGCACAGCGATGCGAACGTTGGTCAACCTAAGGTGGATTCTGCCAGGGATTCACTGGCGGCGATCAATCCGCACATCCGGCTTGAGACCGTCAATGCCCAGCTTGACGAACCACAGCTTGATGAGCTGGTAGCAAAGCATGATGTTGTGCTGGACTGCACCGATAATGTCACCATCCGCAATCAGCTCAACCGCTGCTGTCACCGGCACAAAACGCCGCTGGTGTCCGGGGCGGCGATTCGCATGGAAGGTCAGATAAGCGTATTCACTTATCAGGAGAATGAGCCCTGCTACCGCTGCCTGAGCCGCCTGTTTGGGGAGAGTACACTGAGCTGCGTGGAGGCAGGTGTTATGGCGCCGCTGGTCGGGATTATCGGCTCGCTGGAAGCGATGGAAGCCATCAAGCTGCTGGCAAATTACGGTTCGCCGGCGCGCGGAAAAATCGTGCTTTACGATGCGATGACCTGCCAGTTCAGAGAGATGAAGCTGGCGCGTAACCCGCAGTGCGAAGTGTGCGGGTAGAAACGAAAACGGGGATATCGCTATCCCCGCTATTTTTATACCGCCAGGTCAGTAAGCATTACTTTGGCAATTTCGAAGTAAATCAGCAGCCCGGTTCCGTCGATTAAGGTCGTGATAAACGGCGCGGAGACCACGGCCGGATCGATATTCACCTTACGCAGCAGCATCGGAATAATCGAGGAAACAATCGCACTCCAGACGGTGATGGCGATAAGCGTCAGGCTCACCACCATCATCACTTCCATCCCCACGCCCAGCATCCACGCCCGGATAAATCCGGCGGTGCCAATCGTTAAGGCAATGAGCACCGAGGCCGAGATCTCCTTGCGCAGAATAGCGCCCAAATCCTTTAGCCCCACCTCGCCGAGCGCCATCGCCCTGACCAGCGTGGAGGTGATCTGCGTGCCGGTATTGCCGCCGGTGCCAATCAGTAGCGGAATAAAGAACGCCAGCGCAATCGCCGCCTCAAGCTGCTCCTCAAAGGATTTAATCACCGAACTGGTGTAGGCCTCGGCCACGAACAGCAGCAGCAACCAGACCGATCTTTTGCGCCACAGCGTAAAGACGCTGCTTTGCAGATAAGGCGTTTCCAGCGGTGAAGAAGCCCCCTGCAGCTGGCTATCGAGCGTGTTTTCGTCTTCCAGCAGCTGAGCGATTTCCTGCGGGCCCAGCACGCCTTTCAGCTTGCCGTAGCTCAGAACGGGAATGTAGTTAGAAGCCGACTTTTTGATCTCCACGCAGGCTTCATGGCGCGTTTTTTCCGGCGTTAATGAAAACGCAACTGGCCTCATCAAATCACTGAGCAGCGCGTCTTTGTCCGCCTGCAGCAGCGATTTTACCGGCACCAGACCAAACAGATGGTCATCGTCGTCCACGACAAATATTTGCGACGGGATCTGCTCATTTTTAATGCCCGAACAGAACAACGCCTGCGCATCTTGCACCGAAGTGCCCGGCGGTAAAGCGATGTAATCCTGGCTCAGATAAGCCAGCACGGTGTTTTGTGAGTCTGAGGATGGCAGTTTGACGGACACGGCCAGTGAAGCGCTGGAGTGCGCTGAGGTATTAGTTGAAAAGGTCATGATTTTTCCCCGGTTACTGTTTTAAAAATAAACAGTCCTCATCCTGGGGCGAAGCAAGATATGAGAGTGCTGACGCTATCTCCATGTCTCGGTTTTAGCACTGTACAACGTATCCCCAAAAGCGGGGGAAGTTACCTGGGATTATACCTTCGCTCGATATAACCTGTCCTAATCTTGGGCGTCTCTCGACGTCGTCAGATCAGCAACCTATGTTTGTACAGGAGCCTCGCCTAACGAGATACTGCAAGTCTTCCGCGGCCTATAGTAGGGATTTAAACGCCGGGCGCAAGGCAAAGAACCTGCGTTGTTTAGGGTTTATTTATGCTTTATTTCTGCTCAATCGTAGAGTTTATCGCTGCTCACCGCCGGGCGCCCTTTGCCCGCGCCTACTCGCCGCACTGACGCCTGTACCTTCAACGTACCGGCCAACAGGATATTCACCACCGGGGCTTCCGGACGCATCAGGCGCTGCTGCAGCAGCTGAACCGCCTCTTCGCCCAGCTCATCCCTGGGAACATGAACCGAGGTTAAAGGCACGTCATGGATTTCGGCCAGGTTAAAGCCGTCGATGCTCATCACCGACATATCCTGCGGCACGCGCAGCCCGGCCTTTTGCAGGGCACTCACCGCCCCTGCGGCCATAAAGTCACCGCCGACTAAGAGCGCGCCTGGCCAGGCCGGCCTCGGCGTAGCAGCCAGATAGTCGCTAATTAAGGCCTCGCTCTCTTTGGCGCCAAAGCTTTGGGCGACTAACAAATGTCGGGTCTCATCAAACGACAAATTTCGGCAGTCCCACGCGTCCCGAATGCCGGCCAGACGTTGCTCCATGGTGTAGCGACGCAGGCACATCAACGTCAGCACGCCTTTATGCCCCATGTCGAACAGGTAGTTTGCGGCAAAGCGACCGGTCATCAGGTGATCCGGGGCGACGCCTGAAAGACGCATTTTGCGATCCTGGCAGTTGATCAGCACGCAGGGTTTGCCCAGATCCGCCGCCAGATCGTGGATATGCGTATCATCAATCCCCAGCAGAATGGCCGCTTCAGTTTCCGGCTCGCTCATTTTGCTGAGAAACAGCCCGACGTCGCTGTCATTTTCCTCCAGCGCGCAGAAACGAAGCCTGGCGTCGTGAGGCACCAGCGCCTCGCCGATCCCCTGCATCACCCGGTAGTAAAAGACATCCAGCCGCTCATCAAATGCCCGGCGAGGCGCAAAGACCACCAGGCTGTTGATCAGCAATCTGCCGGCCGCAATCCCCTGTAATACCCCTTTCTCTTTGGCGCAGGCAAGGACCTGCTGGCGGGCCGACTCGCTGGTGTTCCCCTTGCCCGCAAGCACGCGGGAAACGGTGCTTATCGACAGCCCGGTTTGCGCGGCAATTTCGGTGATTTTTAGCGTTTTACTCATTTTGTGATCGACGCCCGTTTGTAAAATGAAAAAATTTTCATGGCTGCAGATAAGCCATGGTGCCGCAAATACGGCATCGTTTCTTCGCTCCAGATCGAAGTAGTGAAAATGTTTGCAAAAATTGCGCTATTGGTTGGCTGATAACTCAATTACGCTCCGATTTGTTGACCAATAAGATTCACACTGAAAGCAAAATAAAAATTAAATACATAAAAATCAAATAACTAAAAAAGATCCCTCGCCAAGAAATAGTGGCATACCAATTCTACTAATTACCCTACAAGGTGGAGTGAACTATGAGTCATGGCATCGACCAACCGATAACCGCCGTTAAGGCAGGACGCGTTTTCCGGCATTTGCGCTGGTGGGTTCTGGTTCTGTTCTTACTTGGCGTCACCGTCAACTACATCACGCGTAATGCGCTGGGGATCCTGGCGCCTGAGCTGAAAACCTCCCTCGGGATTACCACCGAACAATACTCCTGGATCGTCGGCGCTTTTCAGCTGGCCTATACCCTGTTCCAGCCGCTCTGCGGCTGGCTGATAGACGTGATTGGCCTGAAAATCGGCTTTCTGATCTGCGCCAGCATCTGGGCGGTGATGTGCATGCTGCATGCCGGAGCCGGGAGCTGGTTACAGCTGGCCATTTTGCGCTTCATGATGGGCGGCGCGGAAGCCGCAGCCACGCCCGCCAACGCTAAAACGCTGGGCGAATGGTTCCCGAAAAAAGAGCGACCGATTGCCGCAGGCTGGGCCGGAGTGGGCTTTTCCATCGGCGCGATGCTGGCTCCGCCGATTATCTATTTCGCCCACAGCTTCTTTGGCTGGCAGGGTGCCTTTATGTTCAGCGGCGCGCTGGCAATGGTGTGGGTCGTTTTATGGTGGCTGTTTTATCACAACCCGGAGCAGCACCCGAACCTGAGCAAGGAGGAGCTGGCCTTCATCAAGCAGGATAACGAACCGCCTGCCGTGAAGCTGCCGTTTTTCACCGCGCTGAAAACCGTCTCGAAAAACAAACGTTTTTACGGCATCGCCATTCCGGCCTTTATGGCAGAACCCGCCTGGGCGGTGCTGAGCTTCTGGGTTCCGCTTTATCTGGCCAATGAACGAGGCATGGATCTGAAGCAAATTGCCATGTTCGCCTGGCTACCGTTCCTGGCCGCCGATATCGGTAGTATTGCCAGCGGCTATCTGACCAAAGTCTACACGCGACTTTTCGGCTGCTCGCGCACCAACTCCGTAGTTGCCAGCTCGGTCACCGGCGCGTTTTTGATGCTTTCTCTGGCGCTGGTCGCCGTCACCAAAGATCCCTGGATTGCCATCCTGCTTATCTCCATTGGCGGCTTCGGGCACCAGATTATCTCCTGCATGCTCAGCGCGCTGGTGGTGGACTCGTTTGATAAAGGCCAGATGGCCACCGTCAACGGTATGCGCGGCTCCGCGGCGTGGATTGCCAGCTTTATCTTCTCCCTGATTATCGGCGTCACCGCCGACAAGATTGGCTTTAACCCGCTGTTTATCGCCATGGGCTTTTTTGATCTTATCGGTGCGGTGTTCCTGGTGGCGTTTATCGCCGAACGCCGCGCAAAACGTAGCTGAATGGATGGTCTCTGATGAAAACACTTAAGAACTGGACGCTCGCAAAACAAGATGACAGCCAGGTTATCCTGACCCTCGACGGCAAGCATTCGCTGCACCTGTACGTGCTGGAAGAGAAGCTGTTTCGCGTATTGATCAAGCGGCAGCAGGGCCTGGCGCTGGACCGCAGCTGGAGCATCGCCCCGCAGCATGATGTGCCGTGGGAAGGCCGCGAGCGCGAAAGCCTCGCCGGATTTACCCTGCCCGGCTTCACGCTGGAACAGCAGGCCGATTGCCTCATCATCAGTAGCCAAAGTATGCGCGTGACCGTGCATCAGCCGCTTTATCTGGAATGGGAATACAAAACCGAGCGTGGCGAATGGCAGCCTCTCGCCTGCGATCGTCCCACCAGCGCGTACCAACTTAACGCTCACGGCGATGGCGTGGCGCACTATCAGCGGCGTTTTACCGGCGAGCGCTTTTACGGCCTGGGGGAAAAAGCCGGGCCGCTTAACCGCACCGGCAGGCGCTATGAGATGCGTAACCTGGATGCGATGGGGTACAACGCGGCGTCCACCGACCCGCTTTACAAGCATATCCCCTTCACTATTACGCGCCGCGACGACGTTAGCTTTGGCCTGTTCTACGACAACCTGAGCAATTGCTGGCTGGATCTGGGCAACGAGATAGACAACTATCACCTGGCCTACCGACGCTGGCAGGCGGAAGCCGGAGACCTCGACTACTACATGTTCCTCGGCCCGCGCGTGCTGGACGTCACCAAAGCGTTCGTGCGGCTGACAGGTAAAACCTTCTTTGGCCCCAAATGGAGCCTCGGCTACAGCGGGTCAACGATGCATTACACCGACGCGCCGGACGCCCAAAACCAGCTGATGAACTTTATCCGCCTGAGCCAGCAGCACGCGATTCCGTGCGACTCTTTCCAGCTTTCGTCGGGCTACACCTCGATCAATAACAAGCGCTACGTGTTTAACTGGAACTATGAAAAAGTGCCGCAGCCGAAGGTGATGAGCCGGGCGTTTATGGCGGCCGGGATCCGCCTTGCGGCCAACATCAAACCCTGTCTGCTGCAGGATCATCCGCGCTATGAGGAGGTCGCCAAATGCGGGCTGTTTATCAAAGATTCGGAATCTGATGCGCCGGAACGTTCCAGCTTCTGGGACGATGAAGGCTCTCATCTGGACTTCACCAACCCGGCCACGGTGAAATGGTGGCAGGCTGGCGTTACCTCGCAGCTGCTGGAAATGGGCATCGGCTCCACCTGGAACGACAACAACGAATATGAAGTGTGGGACGGGGAAGCTCGCTGCTACGGCTTTGGCAAACCGATAGCCATCAAGCACATTCGCCCGGTTATGCCGCTGCTGATGATGCGCGCCTCGATGGAGGCTCAGCAGACGTTTGCCCCGGAAAAGCGCCCGTATCTGATTTCCCGCTCCGGCTGCGCCGGGATGCAGCGCTACGTTCAGACATGGAGCGGCGACAACCGCACCAGTTGGGAGACGCTGCGCTACAACACGCGCATGGGCGTTGGCATGAGCCTGTCCGGCCTGTTTAACGTCGGGCATGACGTCGGCGGTTTTTCGGGCGATAAACCCGACGCCGAGCTTTTCGTTCGCTGGGTTCAGAACGGCGTGATGCACCCGCGCTTTACCATCCACTCATGGAATGATGACCACACCGTAAACGAACCGTGGATGTATCCGGCGGTCACTCCCGCTATCCGCAGCGCAATCGAGCTGCGCTACCGCCTGCTGCCCTATTTCTACACGCTGCTATGGCAGGCCCATACGGATGACGAACCGATGCTGCGCGCAACGTTCCTCGACCATGAACACGATGAGAAGACGTTTGACGAGTGCGATGAGTTCCTGCTGGGCCGGGATCTGCTGGTGGCGAGCGTAGTGGAGCCGGGGCAGCGCGAGCGCGCTTTATGGCTGCCGGCCAATGAGCACGGCTGGTACGACTATTATACCGGCGAGTGGTTCAGCGGCGGGCAGATAATCACCCTGCCCGCGCCGCTTGAACGCTTGCCGCTGCTGGTGCGTGCCGGGGCTGCATTGCCCCACAGCGAACGCATCAGCTATGTTTCCCCGCAGGATGATACCGTTCGTGAGCTGAAGATTTACCCGCTGCAGGGCGCGGGCGTTTCTCACGGCTCGCTGTTTGAGGATGATGGAGAATCCTGGGGCTATAAAGAGGGCAACGCGCTCTGGCTAAGTTGGGAAATAACCTGTTCGGCCAATGAGATTGACGTGGCCTTTAGCCGCAAGGGGGATTATCAACCTGCCTGGCGCGAGATTAAGCTGTCTCTGCCTGAGGGAGAGAAGCGTCGGCTGCTGGTGAACGGCGTGGAATGCGGGGTGTGGGCGTTGTAATTGCCCCTCACCCCGGCCCTCTCCCCAAAGGGGCGAGGGGGAAAACAGGTGGGAGCCATACCTATAATTCGATCTGTCCCCTCTCCCTTTTTAGGGAGAGGGTTTGGGTCAGGGTAAAATTACCCGTCGATCCCTTTGCTGCGCAGGTAATCTTCGTAGCCGCCGGTGAAGTCAATCACGCGCTCTGGGGTGATTTCCAGCACGCGGGTTGCCAGCGAGCTAACAAACTCACGGTCGTGAGAAACGAAGATAAGCGTGCCCTGGTACATCTCCAGCGCCATGTTCAGCGACTCGATGGATTCCATATCCAGGTGGTTCGTCGGTTCGTCCATGATCAGGATATTTGGTTTTTCCATCATCAGCTTGCCGAACAGCATGCGGCCCTTTTCTCCCCCTGACAGCACTTTAGCAGGCTTTTTGATATCGTCCTGGCTGAAGAGTAAACGGCCCAGAATGCTGCGCACCGCCTGCTCGTCGTCGCCTTCCTGCTTCCACTGGCTCATCCAGTCGAACACGGTCAGGTCGTTTTCGAACTCGTATTCATGATCCTGCGCGTAGTAGCCAATCTGAGCATTTTCAGACCACTTCACGCCGCCGTTATCCGGAGCCAGTTCACCGACCAGGGTTTTCAGCAGCGTGGTTTTACCGATGCCGTTAGCCCCCAGCACCGCCAGTTTTTCACCGACTTCCAGCAGCAGATTAACGCCTTTGAACAACGGACCGTTTTCAAACCCTTTGGTCAGCGCCTCGACTTCAAGCGCATTACGGAACAGTTTCTTATCCTGCTCGAAGCGAATGAACGGGTTCTGACGGCTGGAGGCCTTCACTTCGTCCAGCTTGATTTTATCAATCTGACGGGCACGAGAGGTCGCCTGACGAGATTTGGAGGCGTTGGCGCTGAAGCGGCTCACGAAGGATTGCAGGTCAGCAATCTGCGCTTTTTTCTTGGCGTTATCGGACAGCAGGCGCTCGCGAGCCTGGGTCGCCGCCGTCATGTATTCGTCGTAGTTGCCCGGATAAACGCGCAGCTCGCCGTAGTCCAGGTCAGCCATATGGGTACAGACCATGTTCAGGAAGTGACGGTCGTGCGAGATAATAATCATCGTGCTGTTGCGTTCGTTGAGCACGGTTTCCAGCCAGCGAATGGTGTCGATGTCCAGGTTGTTCGTAGGTTCATCGAGCAGCAGGATGTCCGGGTTAGAGAACAGCGCCTGCGCCAGCAGCACGCGCAGTTTCCAGCCTGGAGCGACTTCGCTCATCGGGCCGTAATGCTGCTCCAACGGAATGCCCACGCCAAGCAGCAGTTCGCCCGCACGCGCTTCTGCGGTGTAGCCGTCCATCTCGCCGTATTTCACTTCGAGGTCGGCAACTTTGTAACCGTCTTCTTCGCTCATCTCCGGCAGGGCATAAATGCGGTCGCGTTCCTGCTTCACTTCCCACAGCTCGCCGTGGCCCATGATGACAGTGTCGAGCACGGTGAATTTCTCGAACGCGAACTGATCCTGACGCAGCTTACCGATGCGCTCGTTTGGATCGAGAGAAACGTTGCCCAGCGTCGGCTCTAAGTCCCCGCCGAGAATTTTCATGAACGTGGATTTGCCACTTCCGTTAGCGCCGATCAGGCCATAACGGTTGCCGCCGCCAAATTTGACGGAGATATTTTCGAACAGCGGTTTGCTGCCAAACTGCATGGTAACGTTGCTGGATACAAGCACTGGTATGTCCTGGAGAAATAAGTTGTCGAGATTTTGGAATGTGATTTCAGCCACATTATGCCATAACTATGATAAAGGGTCGCCCCGCATCTTCACCGTACAATAGTTAATCAGTGTGAAAAAATTGTGATTTCATCCACATCTGATTTCCCAGATGAATGTAATGCACATATAATGCGCGGCTAAATCATCCATCAACACTCACTAGCTGGCCCGTCTGGCATAACACTTCGCACAACATGAATATAAAATTACGCTCGCTCTTACTGGCTTTTGTGGCTGTCGCGTCTTTCTCAGCTTCCGCCGTGACCTATCCGTTACCGACCAACGGCAGCCGCCTGGTTGGTGAAAATCAGGTTATCACTATTCCGGAAGGCAGCACCGCGCCGCTGGAAGAGTATGCCGCACAGTACCAGATGGGACTGTCTAACATGCTGGAAGCTAACCCAGGGATTGACCCATACCTGCCGAAAGCCGGAACCATCCTGAACATCCCTCAGCAGCTAATCCTGCCGGACACCGTGCATGAAGGGATTGTGATTAACAGCGCGGAAATGCGCCTCTACTATTACCCGAAAGGCACCAACACCGTTATCGTGCTGCCAATCGGTATCGGCCAGCTGGGTAAAGATACCCCGATTAACTGGACCACCAAGGTAGAGCGTAAGAAAAATGGGCCAACCTGGACCCCTACCGCGAAAATGCATGCCGAATACGCCGCAGCCGGTACGCCGCTGCCTGCCGTTGTGCCAGCTGGCCCGGATAACCCGATGGGCCTGTACGCGCTGTACATCGGTAATCTGTATGCGATTCACGGCACCAACGCCAACTTCGGTATCGGCCTGCGCGTCAGCCACGGCTGCGTGCGTCTGCGTAACGAAGACATCAAGTTCCTGTTCGACAACGTGCCGGTCGGCACTCGCGTTCAGTTCATTGATGAGCCGGTAAAAGCCACCACCGAGCCGGACGGCAGCCGCTACATCGAAGTTCACAACCCGCTTTCTACTACCGAAGCGCAGTTCAACTCCGGTGAAATCGTGCCAATCAAGCTGACCAGCAGCGTACAGAAAGTCACCGCTCAGTCCGACGTTGATACCACCGTTGTTGACCAGGCGATTCAGAACCGTTCCGGCATGCCGGTTCGTCTGAACTAAGCTAAAAGTAATCGAATCAAGGCGGCCTCCGGGCCGCTTTTTTATTGCCTAAAATCAGCCGGGCAACCTTCACGCAGGGAATGTTTGTTATGCTCATAATTCATGTTGTGATGGATAGCACAATTTCGAGTTTAATTGTATGATGAATGCGTTTCTTAAAGGGTAACCTCCATGCGCAACTCGTTCACCGTAATCTGGCAGTATCTTCGCGCTTTTGTCTTAATTTACCTGTGCTTATATGCCGGTATTTTCGTCGCGTCGCTGCTGCCCATCGTCATCCCTGGCAGCATTATCGGCATGCTGATTTTGTTTGTGCTGCTGTCGCTACAAATCCTGCCGGCGAAGTGGGTAAAACCCAGCTGTCACCTGCTGATTCGCTATATGGCCCTGCTGTTCGTGCCTATTGGCGTGGGCGTGATGCAATATTACGACGTGCTGAAAGCCCAGTTTGGCCCGGTGGTGGTTTCCTGTTTAATCAGTACGCTGGTGGTGCTTGTCATCGTGAGCTGGAGCTCGCACCTGGTCCACGGCGAAAGAAAAGTGATTGGTGAAGGCGAGGCAGAGAAAAAATGATGCACTATATATGGTGGTCTTTACCGTTAACTCTGGTGGTGTTTTTCGCCGCCCGCAAACTGGCTGCCCGGCTGAAATCCCCGCTGCTAAACCCGCTGCTGGTTTGCATGGTGGTGATCATTCCTTTTCTGCTGCTCACGGGTATTCCTTACGACCACTATTTTAAAGGCAGCGAAGTGCTCAACGACCTGCTGCAGCCTGCCGTTGTAGCCCTGGCCTTTCCGCTTTACGAGCAAATTCACCAGATTCGCGCCCGCTGGAAGTCGATTATCACCATCTGCTTTATTGGCAGTATGGTGGCGATGTCCACCGGCACCTCAATTGCTTTATTAATGGGCGCATCCCCGGAAATTGCCGCCTCGGTTCTGCCGAAATCCGTTACCACGCCAATTGCGATGGCGGTAGGCGGTGGCATTGGCGGTATCCCGGCCATTAGCGCAGTGTGCGTTATCTTCGTCGGTATTCTCGGCGCCGTGTTTGGCCACACGCTGCTGAATATGATGCGCATCAGCACCAAGGCGTCACGCGGCCTGGCAATGGGGACGGCTTCTCACGCGCTGGGCACCGCCCGCTGCGCGGAACTCGACTTCCAGGAAGGCGCTTTTAGCTCGCTGGCGCTGGTTATTTGCGGGGTCATGACCTCACTCATCGCCCCGTTTTTATTCCCGGTGCTGCTGAAGCTCTTCGGCTAAAACTTGCGAGAGATCGCGCATTTTCATATTTGTTTTCATAAGTTGCACAAACAATTAGAAGTTGATCACATATTTAGCCTATACAGATCCGTAAACTACGTTTCCGTTACCCTTTATGAGGCTTTAACATGCGTTCACGTTTTGATGCCGCCGTTGTGCAACTCCCCGCCGCGCTGCAAACCGCTTTGCAACCCCTGCTTGCCGACGCACACTTCCCGGCAATGTTTACAGCGGCCGAAGTTGAAGCGCTAAAACATCAAACCGGGCTGGGCGACGACGACCTGGCTTTCGCTCTGTTGCCGCTGGCCGCAGCCTGCGCGCGTGCAGACCTCTCCCATTTTAACGTCGGGGCCGTGGCCCGGGGCGTAAGCGGTAACCTCTATTTTGGCGGCAATATGGAGTTTCTTGGCGCCACCATGCAGCAAACCGTGCACGCCGAACAAAGCGCCATCACCCACGCGTGGATGCGCGGCGAAAAAGGCCTGGTCGATATCACCGTCAACTACACGCCCTGCGGCCACTGCCGCCAGTTCATGAACGAACTGAACAGCGGCACCGCGCTGCGCATTCATCTGCCAGGCCGCCAGCCGTCCACGCTTGGCGAATACCTGCCAGACGCCTTTGGCCCGCGCGACCTGGAAATCAAAACGCTGTTGCTGGATGAAGAAAACCACGGTTTCACGTTGAAAGGTGATGCCCTCGCTCAGGCAGCTATTGCAGCGGCCAACCGCAGCCATGCGCCATACAGTAAAGCCCCGGCGGGCGTTGCGCTGGAAATGGTCGACGGCAGAATCTTTACCGGCTGTTATGCGGAAAACGCCGCGTTCAACCCTTCCCTGCCGCCGCTGCAGGCCGCGCTGAACCTGCTTTCCCTGAATGGTTATGACTATCCGCAAATTAAGCGCGCCGTACTGGCAGAAAAATTCGATGCGCCGCTCCTGCAGTGGGACGCCACCTCCGCCACGCTGAAAGCTCTGGGCTGTGAAGCCGTTGATCGCGTTAATATTGCTCAGTAATTCTCTGTTGCGAGTGTACCCACACTCGCATTGTTGAAATTTGCCCCAACTGAACCCGCGTTTCTTGCTCTTGAGGGCCGGGTAAAGTAGCCTTGGATGAAATTTCACCCCGCGAATGAGTCTGCAAGTTCATGTTGAAGCGCCTGTTTTACGGCCTGCTTATTATTATCGGCTTAACGCTGGCGGCTGCGCTCGGGCTCGACCGCTGGATCAGCTGGAAAACCGCGCCTTACGTCTACGATGAACTGCAGGATCTGCCCTATCGCCAGGTCGGTGTGGTGCTCGGCACCGCCAAGTATTACCGCACCGGCGTCATCAATCAGTACTACCTGTACCGCATTCAGGGCGCCCTGAACGCCTATAACAGCGGCAAGGTGAACTACCTGCTGCTGAGCGGCGATAACGCGCAGCAAAGCTACAACGAGCCGATGACCATGCGCAAAGACCTGATTGCCGGCGGCGTCGATCCGGCGGATATCGTGCTGGACTACGCGGGCTTCCGCACGCTGGACTCGATTGTTCGCACCCGTAAAGTCTTTGATACCAACGACTTCATCATCATTACACAACGGTTCCACTGCGAGCGCGCGCTGTTTATCGCCCTGCATATGGGGATTCAGGCGCAGTGCTACGCGGTACCTTCCCCGAAAAATATGCTCACCGTGCGCACGCGTGAATTTGGCGCTCGCCTGGGCGCACTGGCAGATTTATACCTGTTCAAGCGCGAGCCGCGCTTCCTCGGCCCGTTAGTGCCTATCCCATCGCTGCAAGAAGTGCCGGAGGACGCACAGGCCTACCCGGCCGTCACGCCGGGGCAGCTGCTGGAAATACAGAGAAAAGAGAAGAAGTGATATCTGAGCACAAAAAAAGCCCGCACATGATATGGCGGGCTTTCTTGTACACTGCTTAGATTATTTCTTACGCGCGTACTTCAGGGAGTCCAGCGCCACGGCAAAGATAATAATGCCGCCCTTGATGATGTACTGCCAGTAAGGGTTCACGCCGATATAGGTCAGGCCGTAGTTGATAACCGTGAAGATGATTACCCCGGTAACCACGCCGACAACTGTCCCTACCCCGCCGCTGAATGACACACCGCCAACCACGCACGCCGCAATCGCATCCAGCTCGTACATAAAGCCGAGGTTGTTGGTGGCGGAGCCGATACGGCCCGCTTCCAGCATCCCGCCAAAGGCATAGAACACGCCGGACAGGGCATAAATCATGATCAGGTTCAGCGCCACGTTAACGCCGGAGACTTTCGCCGCTTCAGGGTTACCGCCGATGGCGAAGATGTTTTTCCCGAAGCGGGTTTTGTTCCACAGCACCCAGACGAACAGCACCGCAAACAGGGCATAGAATGTAATGTACGACAGGCGGAAACTGCCCAGGGCAATAAAGCCCTGCGTGAAGGTCGAGAAGTGGGAGTCAAAGCCGGAAATCGGCGATGCGCCTACAAAGTCGTAATACAGGGAGTTAATCCCGTACACGATAATCATGGTGCCCAGGGTGGTGATAAACGGCGTCACGTTCAGGTAAGCGATAATAATCCCGTTCACCAGGCCAATGACCGCGCCCACGGCACAGACAATCAGCAGCACCACCGGAATTGGCATGGTGTGCATGTCCGGGAACACCTTGTTGACGTTGTCCATCGACTGCAGCAGCGTCGCCGCGACAACCGCCGCCAGGCCAACCTGGCGCCCTGCGGACAGATCGGTCCCCTGGGTGACAATCAGCCCGGCCACGCCCAGCGCGATGATAATACGCACCGAAGACTGGGTCAGAATGTTACTCAGGTTAAGCAGGCTTAAGAACGTCGGATCCTGGAAAATAATGATCGCCAGCAGCACCAGCAGCACCACGTAGATGCCGCCCTCTTTTAGATAAGTTAGAAAACTCTTCTTATTTAACGCACTCATTTTTAATAGCCCCTAAATCATCACAGGTGCACAGACGCAAGACGTAAGATTTCGTTCTGCGTTGTTGTTTTGGTGTCTACAATTCCGGCCACGAGCCCGTTGCTCATCACCAGAATACGGTCTGTAATCCCTAACAATTCCGGCATCTCGGACGAAATGATAATGATCCCTTTCCCTTTTTTAGCCAGTTCAGCAATCAGCTGGTAAATCTCAAACTTGGCGCCAACGTCAATGCCGCGCGTCGGTTCATCCAGCATCAGAATTTCCGGCTGAGTCAGCAGCCAGCGGCCGATGATCACCTTCTGCTGGTTACCGCCGGACAGCGAGCCGATGGAGGTGCGGTGCCCCGGCGTTTTCACGCGCATGGAGTCGATAACCCACTGGGTATCGCTTTTCATGCGGGAGTTATCCAGCAGACCGACCTTGTTTTTGTAGTTACGAATATTGGAAATGAGTGAGTTAAAGCCGATATCCAGGTAGGCGTAGATCCCGGTTGAGCGGCGCTCTTCGGTGACCAGCGCAAAGCCGTGATTGATCGCTTCGTTCGCGTTGCTGTTATTGATCTTTTTGCCGTGCAGCTTAATGGTGCCGCCAGATTTTTCGCGGATACCAAACAGCGTTTCCACTATATCGGTACGCTTCGCGCCGACGAGGCCCGCAATACCGAGGATTTCACCTTTATGTAAATCAAAGGAGATATCGCGAATCGACGGCTGGCGCAGCGAGGTCAGGTTGCGTACTTCGAGGATAACTTCACCCGGCACGTTGGATTTGTCCGGGAAGCGCTGGTTCAGCGAGCGGCCCACCATCATGGCGATGATTTTGTCCATATCCAGCCCTTCCAGCGGCTGGGTGGCAATCCACTGCCCGTCGCGCAAAATAGTAATTTCATCGCACAGCTGGAATATCTCTTCCATTTTATGGGAGATATAAACAATGCCGCAGCCGCGATCTTTTAATTTGCGAATAATTTTAAAAAGATGATTAACTTCTTTTTCCGTCAGCGAGGACGTTGGCTCATCCATAATAACGATTTTGGCGTTATAGGAGAAAGCCTTGGCAATTTCAATCATCTGCATTTGAGAAACGGACAACGTACCGACGCGGGCTCGCGGGTCGATATCAATATCCAGCTCGTCAAAAATCTCTTTGGTGTCGCGGTACATTTTATCCTGATCGACAAACACGCCTTTGGTCGGGTAACGCCCGAGCCACATGTTGTCCATCACGGTGCGCTGCAGGACCAGGTTAAGCTCCTGATGCACCATAGAAATACCGTTTTCCAGCGCCTCTTTGGTGCTGCTGAAATTGACCTCTTTTCCCTGAAAAAGGATGCTGCCGGAATCTTTGCTGTAGATCCCAAAAAGGCATTTCAATAATGTCGATTTGCCCGCACCGTTTTCACCCATCAGGGCATGAATAGAGTGTGGACGCACTTTTAAATTAACATTATCCAGTGCCTTAACGCCGGGGAAGGATTTATTAATGCCGGTCATTTCCAGCAAAAATTCCGACGGCGTAGCTGAGTTATTGTCGACCATAATTATACCTGTGTCGCTGAGTAACCTGCCTAAAGCCGGGCGCAGGTATCTGCGCCCGTGTACAACTAAAATATGACGGGTATTTATTTGCCGATGAACTGTGCGAGATTATCTTTATCCACGCCTACATACGGTACGCGTACAATTTTGTTCTCGATTTTCCAGTTAGTGCCTTCAGCGGCTGGTTTACCGTCGGCCAGGTTTTTCGCCAGGTCAAAGGTCGCTTTCGCCTGGTTGTTGGCGTCGTTCAGCACGGTACCTGCCATTGCACCGGATTTCACCAGCGCCAACGCTTCCGGCAGGGCATCTACGCCAAATACTGGAATAGAAGATTTGTTGTGTGCTTTCAGCGCTTCTACCGCACCCATTGCCATCGCATCGTTGTTGGCAATAACCACTTCGATTTTGTTAGCGTTCGGGCCAGAGAGCCAGGCGTCCATTTTGTCTTTAGCCTGAGCGGTATCCCACATGGCGGTATCCAGCTGCAGCTGCTGGGTTTTCAGACCTTTGTCGTTCAGCTCTTTGATAACGTAAGTGGTACGCGCTTCGGCATCCGGGTGGCCCGGTTCGCCTTTCAGCAGCACGAACTGCACCTGGCCGTCTTTGTTCAGGTCCCACGCCGGGTTAGCCGCCCAGTGTTTGGCAATCAGGTCGCCCTGAATAATCCCGGACTCTTTGGAGTCTGTGCCCACATAGTAAGCTTTGTCATAGCTATCCAGCGCTTTGCGGGAAGGTTCTTTGTTGAAGAACACAATCGGCACGTTTTGTGCGCGTGCTTTTTCGATTACGGTGCCCGCTGCGGCCGGGTCAACCAGGTTGATGGCCAGCGCTTTCACGCCTTTTGCCAGCAGAACGTCAATCTGGTCGTTCTGTTTGGACTGGTCGTTCTGGGAGTCGTTCATCAGCAGCTGCACGTCCGGTGACGCTTTAGCATCTTTCTCGATGGCCTTACGAACCACTGACATGAAGTTGTCGTCGTATTTATAAATCGTCACACCAATACGGTCAGCGGCGTTCGCAGCGGCACCAAACAGCATGCAGGACATCACGGCGGACAGGGTCAAAACCTTCTTATTCATGGTATCTCCGGTTTTTATTTTGCAGGGTAGTTCGCGTTCGAAACCAGGCAGGACAGTAATGTTATGAAAAGGTTACTGAATGCCGAAGTTATCCTAAAATAATTGCACTTCCGTGTTCGGTAACAATCCAATACTGCGTTTTTATGGTCGTCTTTGGCCTTATCGCTATGCTAAAAGTGAGAAGTCACCGTTACATAGTGTTTCAGCTGATAAAACGCTGACATAATAGTCAGCGCAATGTTAATTAACTGTGAATTTACTCACAGATTGAAACCGGTTACATCTAACTCTTTGACAGCGGAGTGATCGACGCCACATTTTGCTTTATCGCCACCGAATGACGGCGGACTAAAGTCGGCATAAAACAGTGCGTTACATCACGATCCAGCTGGCCTGCCGCGCCCTGTAACGCCAGTTCGGTCGCCAGACGGGCCATCGAAACTACCGGATAGCGCACCGTTGTCAGCTGCGGGTCGGTGTAGCGGGCAATGGGAATATCGTCGAAACCGATGATGGAAACATGCTGCGGCACGGCAATGCCGTTGTCCTTCAGCGCCGTTAGCGCGCCGGCGGCCATGCTGTCGTTATAAGAGAAGACTGCGCTGAGCTGCAGGTTGCGCCCCAGCAGCTCAACCATTGCCGCCTCTCCGCCTTGCATGTCCGGCGTGCCCATTCCGACCCAGGCCTCCGGCGGCGCGATGCCGTGCTCCGCCAGCGCCTGCAGCCAGCCCTGATGGCGCTGGTCGTTATCCTCAATCTGATGGCTGGAGGCCAGATAACCGATACGCGAATGCCCCTGATTCAGCAGCATGCGGGTGGCCATTACCGCGCCGCTGACGTTATCCAGGCAAACGCAGCGGTGTGCGTAGCCGGGCACCAGACGGTTGATCAGCACCATGCCGGGGACCTGCTCCAGGAATGCGGCCAGCTCCTCGTCGCTCAGCGCCTTGGCGTGCACAATCAGCGCGCTACAGCGCTGGCGAATCAGCACCTCAATGGCATGGCGCTCTTTTTCTTCCTGGTGATAGCTGTTACCGATCAGCAAATATTTATTGTGCTGCTGGGCAACCATATCCACGGCTTTGACCAATGCCCCGAAGAAGGGATCGGAGACGTCCATCACCACCACGCCGATGGTATCGCTAACCTGGGTGGCCAGCGCTTGCGCATTGGCGTTTGGACGGTAGCCCAGCTCAGCAACCGCCTGCATGACGTTTTCGCGCGTTTCCGGGCTGACCAGCGCGCTGTTATTTAATACTCGGGATACTGTCGCTACTGAAACCCCGGCGATACGGGCAACGTCACGAATGGTAATCGGCGTTGGGGGAGTCGGTCTCATAGGTGCACCCTGTTTTAGGCAAGGTGGCTATTTTGCGGGGAGTGAGGGGCGGCGTGGCGTGAAGTCGATCACAGTGATGAAAGCGGTTACATACAATTCGTTAACCTTTGTGACGAATATCATTATCTCTATGCTTTGCGTAACGCATCCCCCGAAGCACGGGCGGTTAGCTGTCGCCACAGCCATTCCACCGGCCCCTGGCGGAAATAGCGCAGCCAGATAACCGACAGCAGGATGTTCACCGCCCACACGGCAGGGACAAAGGCCAGCAGCGAAAGACGGTCAAATTTCATATATAAACCAAAGCGATAGAACAAGGTTGTGCAGATGATTGTTTGCAGCAGGTAGTTCGTCAACGCCATCCGCCCGACGCAGGCAATCCACCCCACCAGCCTGAAGCGCGAAAGCTGCGGCCAGAATCCCCACGCCAGCGCGGCGTAGCCAATGGACTGAAACGGCGCGCTCAGCTCACGCGGGGCCTGTAACAGCAACGCACACCAGCGCGAATCCCATGCAAGGTGCCACTGGGCAATAATCGCCGGCAGGTTGATGGCCATCCCGATGACGATAAAAATCGCGGCGGTTCGGCGGTAATGCTTCAGGCTAAACTCCCCTTTCAGCCAGCCACTGCGCATTAGCGCCGCGCCGATGAGCATCATGCCCGCCAGCTGCCAGCCGTACTGCGCGCCCAGCGCCACCAGGTTTGAAGAGAGTAAATCCGCACGATTGCTGATGGCCTGAATACCGCCGCCCAGCTTCCACCATTGCTCATACTGCAAATTAGCCGCATCCGGCACCCAGGAACGGTTAAGGCCGTCACCTGAAATCACGCCGAGCAGCACCAGCACGCCAATGCCGATGAGGTACAGCACTACGCCGGTCTTAAAGAGCTGATTTTGCCCCGTTGCCTCACGAATCAGCCGCCAGCACACCAGCCCTGTCAGGCCGTAAGCCAGCAGAATGTCACCATCCCACAGCAGCAGCGCGTGGATAAAGCCCAGTAATACCAGCAGCGTCAGCCGCGACTGTATCCAGCGTGAGCCGCGAGCCAGCAGCATTTGCAGGCCAGCCCCGAACAACAGCGCGAAAAGCGTGAGGAATTTAACTTCGGCAAACAGGTCCATGACCGCCCAGGTCCAGGCGTCACGGGAGGTTATCTCGCCATACCAGGCCGGGTTTAGGTATGCCGCCTTCGGCAGGCCAAAGGCGACAATATTGAGCAGCAGAATGCCCAGAATGGCGGTACCGCGGACGAAGTCCAGGGTGATATTTCTCTCCACGGATACCTGCCTGGGGAATTAATTGTGGCGTACTGCGCGCAGGAACTCCTGACGCGTATTCTGGCTGGACTTAAACAGGCCACCGAGTGACGTGGTGGTGGTCGCGCTGGTAGCGTCTTTCACGCCACGCGCTTTCACGCAGTAATGCACGGCATCAATGGAAACCGCCACGTTGTTGGTGCCCAGCAGCGTTTGCAGCGCGGTCAGGATCTGCTGGGTCAGGCGTTCCTGAACCTGCGGGCGCTGAGCAAAAAACTGCACGATGCGGTTAATTTTAGACAGGCCAATCACGGTGTCTTTGGGGATATACGCCACGGTTGCTTTACCGTCGATAGTCACGAAGTGGTGCTCGCACGTGCTGGTCAGGGTGATATCGCGCACGGTGACCATTTCATCGACCTTCATTTTATTTTCAATGACGGTGATTTTCGGGAAGTTCGCGTAGTCCAGGCCAGAGAAAATCTCATCGACATACATTTTGGCGATGCGATGCGGCGTTTCAATCAGGCTGTCGTCACTCAAATCGAGATTAAGCAGCTGCATGATTTCCGTCATATGGGCGGCAATCTGGCTTTTACGAGTTTCATTATCCAGTTCACGTAACGGCGGACGCAGCGGCGTTTCCAAACCGCGCGCAAGCAGCGCCTCATGAACCAGGGCGGCTTCTTTTGAGAGTGATGACATGCTGTTTTCTCCTGCAGGTGTGGCTGACCTCTGCCCTTCATGGGGCAAAGTGTCCGCTTATTGTGCGGCAGCACGTGCTTAGAATCCAGTAGTGCCGGGCATAATTATTGAAATCGAAATAACCGTTCATCGCCTGAGCGGGCGGAACAATACCGTTGCGGCCATAATGCGGGATGGCTAGACTCAGGTGAAGTGAAAGTTGTTCATAACTATTGAAAATATGTAAGGAGCCTCTGGATGGAATTACTGGAAGAACACCGATGTTTCGAAGGCTGGCAGCAGCGCTGGCGCCACCCGTCCACCGTGCTTAACTGCCCAATGACATTCAGTATTTTTCTCCCACCTCCGGCTGGCACCACGCCGCCGCCGGTGGTTTATTGGCTTTCCGGGCTGACCTGCAACGATGAAAATTTCACGACTAAAGCAGGCGCGCAGCGCGTTGCCGCCGAGCTTGGCATTGTCCTGGTGATGCCGGACACCAGCCCACGCGGCGAAGAAGTGCCAAACGACGCGGGCTATGACCTGGGCCAGGGCGCAGGCTTTTACCTCAACGCGACGCAGCAGCCGTGGGCCACGCACTTCCGCATGTACGATTACCTGCGCGATGAACTGCCTCAGCTGATTGCGGATAATTTCAGCGTCAGCGAGAAAGCCTCAGTCTTTGGCCACTCTATGGGCGGCCACGGCGCGCTGATCATGGCGCTGAAAAACCCCGGCCGCTTCCGCTCGGTTTCTGCCTTTGCGCCTATCGTTAACCCGACCCGCGTCCCGTGGGGGCAAAAAGCCTTCAGGGCCTATCTCGGTGAAGATGAATCTTTATGGCAAGAATGGGACAGCTGCTGCCTGCTGGGTAAAGCCGGGGCGTCCGCACAGCTGCCAACGCTCATCGATCAGGGGGATGACGATCAGTTCCTGGCCGACCAGTTAAGGCCGGAAGAATTTGAAAAAATCGCGCAGGAGAAAGGCTGGCCGCTGACGCTGCGCATTCAGCCGGGCTGCGACCACAGTTACTATTTCATCGCCACGTTTGTGGAGGATCACCTTCGTTTTCATGCGGAGCATTTGCGGGGATAGGGAGTTACCCTGGGAGCTGTCTCTTAGTAAGAAATTGCTCCAGGAAGAATCTGCTAAGTTTCCGTTCACTTCCAGTCCTGTTTCAGATGTCACCACTGAACCGGTGAACGTCTTAGGGGAGTCACCGTCACTCCCCTAAGAACCCGGACTCCCGGCC
>NZ_JACARU010000083.1:0-8616 GCF_013386425.1 Cedecea sp. P7760
CGAGTCGTTCACCGGTTCGGGGGTGACATGTGAAGCAGAGCTGGAAGTGAACGGAATATTCACAGACCATGCATAATCGCGGGTATCTGTAACTAAGAGACAGCGTTTAAGGAGAGAGTCGAATAATTTTTCTGCACTCGTATGCGCGAGCATGGTCAAGACAAAAAAAGACCGGCCTCCACGCAATTAACGCAGAAAACCGGTCAAACAGAGGGCGAAGAAGAGTCTGGCGAAATGACGTGTGGCGCCGTTAATCTGCGCACACGTCAAAAAGAACATCTGTGGACTACAGCACAATCACTCAGGCAAGCGCGGCGGAAGCCAGGTTCAGCAGCGCGCCGTGATGGTGCTTCATGGCATCTTTGATGATGTTGCCGTTAAACAGCTGCGCATCGGCGTTCACCAGCAGGCTGGAAGAACCGTTGCCCGGCGCCGTTGCGGAGCCTGGAATTGAGCCGCCCACCATAGAAGTTTTCAGATCGTTTTTTGCCGACTGGAAGGCTTTCAGCGAGTCGCCGCTCAGCGGTTTGCTGTTTTTCAGCGCATCTTCCCAGCTGGATGGGCCTTTACCGATGTGAACCAGGCCCGGCATACCGGCACCGGCGCTCTGCGGCTTGCCGTAGATTTCCGGGTGCTGGTCCATAAATTTACCGATTTCAGCGCGGGTTTCTTTAGAGCCGCCGTCCACTTTACCGCCGCCGCCCAGCATGGCGCTCAGGCCGCTGGTGTCGGATTTCACGTCATCCAGCGCCTGCAGGCCCATTTTGCTGCCTAACTGGCTGCCCATGCTGTTACCGAGCTGGTTAAAGCTATTGGCGCTGTTGGCGCTGGTGGTAGACAGCGGCAGCTGGACCAGGCCAATGCCGGTAGACGGCGACTGCAGGCCGTTGCTCATGCCGCTATTGAACGCGTTCATGTTGCCTGCGCCCGCCTGGCTGTTGAACGGGCTGTTCTGGGCGTTCACGCCCATCTGCTGGAGCACCTGCTGGAGCATCTGCTGCATGTTGCTTGCCGCCAGCGTATTCCCCATGCTCGCCCCACCCTGACTCTGCGGAGACATAAAGGTGTTGTTGTTATTGTTACCGTTCATGCCGCCGGAGAACAGCAGGTTGGTCAGTTTGGATGCAATGTCGTTTACCATCTGGTCGCCCACGTTCTTCAGCAGGTTCGCAGCCATACCTTCAGGGGTAGCATTCAGCGCCATCTGCGGTAATGCAGTGGCCAGATTCAGCATATTTCCAATCGTACTCATTAGATTACCTCAACATGACTTCGGGGTTGATACAGGCGACCAGCCCTGCTGGTTCGCAGTATAAAGACGCCTGTTAAGTGAAAAGAAACCGGCTTCGGTTCCACAAAACTGCATAACATCAGGAAAAAAATGATTTTTTTAAACGGACAGGCGTGAAGGCATCCACGCCTGCGGTAGTACTCAGCGCACCGGCATCTGCGTGTAGTCCTGCACGCCGTTACGCATGTCGCCCGGCCACCAGATGGTCAGGTGGTGGCTGTCCGACAGCGGCCGACACGCCACGCTGTCGCAGCCGTTGTCATTGCGGGTGGCGCAGCCGCTCAGGACAAACGCCAGCGCCACCAGTAACAAAATGGAAGGTTTCATAATCACTCCTTAGCGAAGGACGGGGCGCGGCGGCAGTAAATAGCTGCGCGATCTCGATGAGTTAACCGGCAGCGAAGATGAGGTCGTCAGCAGCGACTGGCGGCTACGGCGCCCTTCTCCCCGCGTGCGGTAGGCGATGTAAACTTCTGCCGACTGGCCCGGAGCAAGGTTTCCACCCGGCCACGCGGCCACCGCCAGCACGTCGTCGTCGCGGCAGTTGGACTCGTCAAAGCGCTGCGGCTTACCGCTGATATTGCGGATAAGCCCCACGCTTATCTGTACCGAAGAATTGCTGTACCACTGGCTGTGGGAGCTGTCGGATGAGAGCCCAGGCCCGACGTTACACAGTTGACCAATCCCCACGCCTTCGCCGCCCGCCTGGAAACCGGTGGGCACTTTATCTTCCGCAAGATCACGCATGGCGTTTTCGATATCGCCTTTCATCGAGCTGTAGCGCTGGCGGAGCTGCACTTCGTTCATCGCCGAAGAGAGCTGCTGGCGATCCTGCTCGTCGATGTAGCGCGTCGGGTCTACCTGGTCGCCCACCAGATGAGGCGTAATGATGAACAGGCGCTCACGCTGGGAGGTTTCATGGCTGGTGTAGGAGAAGAATTTCCCCAGGTAAGGGATGTCGTCCAGCAGCGGAATACGGTGGTCGGTGTCGCCGGTTTCACGGGAATGGAAGCCGCCCATCACCAGCGAACCGTTCTGCTGTACCAGCGCCTGAGTGCTGACCGTGGCGCGCTTAGCCCCGGTTGCCACCCCGTCATCGTTGACCTGCACCTTGCCGTCTTCCACATCCACCACCAGCTGCACCGTACTGGTTGGCCCGTTGCCGATGGCGCGGGGAACAACCTGCAGGCTGGTTCCGGCGGTGACGGGCTCAATGGTCGCCACACGCTCGCCGGTGGCGGTAATAAAGGCGGTGTCGCTCATGTCGATCACCGCCGGCTGGTTCTCCAGCGTCAGGATAGAAGGGTTCGCCACGATGGAGGCATTGCCCTCGCCTTCCATCGCCTGAATCTGGGCAAAGAAACGGCTGTAGTCGGTCACAAACAGCGTGCCCGCACCCTGCAGCATTGAAGAACCGGCGGTGATATTGCCGAACGTGCCGCTGAGATTGCTGGAGAATTTCGAAAACGCGTGGCGATCGACATCAATAATCATGGCGTCGATCTCCACCAATTTTTGCGGGACGTCGATCTGTGAGATCAGCGCCTGATACTGATCACGGCGCTTAGGATCGTCCCTGACCAGCAGGGCGTTGTTGCGCACGTCGGCGGAAACCAGCGGGTTCATTTCGCCGTCGTCATCGCCGCCCGCGCCGCGAAGTCGGCTGTCCTGGCCCTGAATCAGCCCGGAGAGAATATTGTCCGACTGTTCCTGGAATGACTTATTCAGCGTTTCACGGGAAGAGCCTTCACCGCCGGGGACGATCCCCTGCGAAGAGCGGGTGCTTTTCTTGCCCAATAATTCGTTGAGGATGCTGGCCACGCCGGGCACCAGCAGCGTTTTCTCGCGGTATTTGATTTCGCGATCGGCGACCGAAGCATACTTCAGCGGGAACGCCATCATCTCTTTGTTCTGCTTCTTGTCTTTGTCTTTGGCGCTAAAGTCCGCCACCAGCGCGACGTACTCCGGCGGACCGGTGACAATCACCACGCCATCGTCCGGCAGCTCGCCGTAGCCGAATTTGTCTTCCAGGAGCCCAACGTCACGCAGCGCCTGTTTGAGATCCGGCGCGGCATCTGCCGAGACGGTGATACGTTTTGAGGTTTCTGCCGACTGCGGGCTGACGAACAGCGAGCCGTTGTAAACGAACCACTGGAAGCGGTACTGCAGCGCCAGGCGGTCAAGGAAGGCCACGCCGCTGTCGGAACGCAGGCGTCCGTCCACCACGCTGTCGGGCACATCCCCTAAACGCAGATTCACGCCGTGGCTGCTGGCGAAATCCTGTAAGACGGTGCGCAGCGGCGTGCCCTGGGCAGAGTAAGCGTAGGCACCATTTTGCCAGTCGGCAGGCGTTTGAGCGCTGACGGCTGCGTTATAGCAACCGGCGGTAGCGGCCAGGGCAAACATGGCTGAGCGAAGTAAACGTGCGGGCTGATTCAACGACTCATTCTCCTGTAATCGACGGCACAAAGCGGTAGCCGTCCGGGGTACAAACTGCGTTAAACAACGGCTTACGGATACAAATAAGCCGTTGACGGCATAACTAGTTGATAGAGTCGATAATCTCCTTGCTCAGGCTATGCTTGAGCGACCCCAGCTGGCTGTCGGTAAAGGTCGCCGCCGCTTCTTTCATCAGGGCGTTTTTAAATTCCACCATGTCGCCCATGCTCGGCGCGGGCTGCCCGAGGGTGCTCTGCGCCAGCTCGGCAACCGAGTGGTGCAGACGAGACAGCTGGCTGTCGAGATTGCGCTGAATATCAAAGGAATTGCTCATACGTTTCTCCTCGCGTTGAAATCGCATGATAAGTGGCGGTAGAACAGCGGAGGTTCCCGCCGCGGGAAAATTAACTTTGCGGCGGCTTAATTAGCGAGGCGCAGCAAATGCTGCTGAAGCGAAGCCCAACTGATGCTGAATTCGCCCTGCGCGGTTTGCAGCAGCAGAGTTTCTGCCGCCAGCGTATCGTCCACGCAGCGTGCCCAGCCAGGCTGGGGATGCGAGGCCAGCCAGCCTGCCAGCGGCGCTTCATATTGTGAGGGGTGATAAAGGGTCACGTCCGTGGCGCGGGCGCTTGCGCCCTGAAGCTGAGTCAGCAGCGCCGTCAGCTTTTGCTGCTCGCTCAGGCCGCCAAACAGTTGCTCAAATGCCGCGCCGATCAGCGTCTGAGCCTGGCTGACAACCCCGGCGCTTTGCGTGTCCCGTTCAGCCTGCCATTCGCTAAAAAAGTTTTCAGCCCGCTGCCAGAAGTCACGTTCTGCTTCTTCAACGCGGGCGATAACGAGCCGTCCGGCCTCTTGCTGAGCTTCAGCGATTATCCCCTCCGCCTGCTGCCGGGCTTCCACCAGTAAGTCTTCGCTTCTCAGGGTTGCCAGCGCCACCAGGCTCCGCGCCTGCTGCTGCTCCAGCAAAACAGACTGCGGGAGCAGAACGCCTTCGATGAGCTGCGCGTCATCCTCTAAGGCAACTTTACGGCCAATCCACATGCTTTATTGCTCCCGTGAATAATTGTGCAATGCCATTGCCTGCCGCTGTTGAACCTGCCAGAGCGCGCCGTCCCATAGCGCCTGCAGCCGGTTTAGCGGCGGCGTGGGCTCGTTCGGAAACGCCGCTTCGCAAAGCTCAATGGCCGGCTGAGGAAAACTGAATCGTAGCCTCTGCCAGGCCGCAGGCGTGAAAAGCGGGCGAAGCAGACAGAGCACCGCGACAGTGTATTCGCCGCTGAAACAGAGGCTTGAGGGTAGCCAGACGCCGGGACGCAGGCCGCGCGTAAGCCGCTCACACCAAATACGCTGCGGCTCGTCAAGCTGCCCTGCTCCGCTGCCCCGCTGGCAAACTTCCGCCACCAGCGCAAAGAGGATCTCGCGCTGAGACGGTTCAAAAGAAGCCAGCGTGAGCAGCCGGGCATCGGGGTTGTCCGGCAGGCAATCTTCCAGCGCCAGCATGGCGGACAAGGCCTGCGGCGATTGGCGCATCAGGCTCTGGCGTCGCGCTTCGTCCAGCCTGAACCAGGGCAGCCCGAACCAGCTGGCATCGGCCTGCTGCCAGAACCCGGCCTGCCACCAGCGAAGCCAGCCCGCCGCCAGCGCGTTATCCCGCTGAATCACCGCCCGTTACCGCCGCTCTGAAGGCACAACGGCCAGTTCGGTCGTAGCCGTATTTTTGCCACGCTTCATCGCCTTTAATTTCGGCACCAGCATAAAGATGCCGCCTAACAGCAACAGCAGGCCGATCAGTGAGAAGAACAGCGCTCTGACCGTGGCATATTGCGAAAGCGTCAGTTGGAAAGGCCCTAAGGTCACCAGTTCGACGCGGTCGTGATAGACCGCTGCGGGCACAAACACCACGGACAGCGCGCCGTCGTTTTTGCCCGAAAGCCCCGGAATACTCGCCGCCACCAGCCGGCGGATCCTCGGCTCAATGCTGTCGGGGTCCATGTCCGGGGTATACTTAATGAAGACCGAAGCCGACGCGGGCTGGACCGGCTCGCCGGGCGCGACGCGTTCAGGCAGCACGACGTTCACCCTCGCCACCACAACGCCGTCAATTTGCGAAAGCGTGGACTCCAGCTCCTGGGAAAGCGCATAGATATAGCGGGCGCGTTCCTCCAGCGGGCTGGAAATAATGCCGTTTTTCTGGAAAACCTCGCCGAGGTTAGTCCGCGCCTTATGCGGTAAACCGTTGGCGTTGAGAATGCGAACGGAACGTTCGATGTTGTCCTGGGCCACCAGCACGGTCACCCCGGTTTTATCAATTTGCTTGTCGGCTTCAATCTTGTATTTCGAGAGTTCGGAAATGATGTCATTGGCATCGTTTTCGGTCAGGCCGGTATTCAGGATGACCTGTGAGTCGCAGCCTGCCAGCAGCAGGACCAGCAGCCAGGGCTGCAGGATTTTTCGCCAGCGTCGTTGCATGGTGGATTACTGCAGGTTGGTCAGTTTATCGAGCCCCGAAATGCTCTTCGAGACGATTTTGGCGTTCATCATGCTCTCCAGGTAATAGTTCGAGAGCTGGTCGTCCACCTGGTTGAGCACCAGCGGATCGGTGGAGCGCGCGGCCTTACGCAGCACGTTATTCATCTGCTTCTGGTCACCCTCCATTTGCTTAAACATGCCGGAAGCTTTTTCAAACATCGCGGCAGGTTTCCCGCCAATTCCGCCCATCACAGAAACGGCTTCAGGCTGCTCAAGCGCGGCAGAAAAGAAAGCGGCATCGCTTTGGTTCGCGACATTGTTGCCGAACGGGATGGACGACTGAGTGGCCGGGTTGGATGCAACGCCCGGAGACTCGGGTTCTGGCAAAGGCATACCTGTCGCAGGATTAAGAATGTGCATATGAGAGATTCCGCCAGCAGAAAAAGAGATCAGGGATTCACGCTGCGGCGAATCCCTGATGAGCATTAGAAGGAAATTTTGTTCTGCGCCAGAGAACTGATCATGGTGGTGGCGGAGTTCTGGTAGCCGGACACGTAGGCGTTCTTACGGTCACGTTCAGCTTTGTCCAGAGAATCCTGCATCGATTTGTTTTCGATAGAGTCCATCTGAGACTGGAAGCTATCTGCCAGGCTGCCGCTTGCGCCTGCGTTGTTACCGGTATTGACTGATGGCATGATGTTTACTCCTCGTTAATTAAACAGCAAATGTTGTGTCATTCACGGATTAAGTGGCGCGGCGTAAACGGCAGTTCCAAAAAAAACGAAAAAATTAATTTTCCTTCTCTGTCAGAGACTTAATACGTTGATAAAGCGTCCTTCTTGGGATACCTAATTCATCTGCCGCGCTGACCACCCGATTTTCATGCCGTGAAAGGCAGTCTTCTATCAGGCTATATTCAATCCGCCGCAGCCTTTCACGCAGCCGCACGGAACGCATCTCCGGGTGCACAACCTGCCCCAGCGCCGGCAGCCCCAGCACAAACCTTTCGGCAGCGCCCTTCAGCTCACGAATATTCCCCGGCCAGCGGTGCATCAACAGCGCTTCACTCAGATTTTGCTGCATCGGCGGCAGCGCGCGGTTCAGCCGAATCGCCGACTCCTGTGCAAAACGGCGGAACAGAGGAATAATGCATTCCACTCGCTCCCGCAGCGCCGGGAGGGAAATTTTTATCGTCGTCAGGCGAAAGAAGAGATCCTGGCGAAACAGCTTTTGCTCCATCAGCTGGGCCAGAGGCTTCTGCGAGGCCACGATCACCCGCAGATTGAGCGAAATCGACTGCGTGCTGCCCAGCCGGCCAACGGTTCGGGTTTCTAACACCCGGAGCAGCTTGGCCTGCAGGCTCAGCGACATGCTGTCAATTTCATCCAGAAACAGTACGCCATTGTTGGCGCTTTCAATGTACCCGGCACGAGAATGGGTGGCACCGGTGTAGGCCCCGGCCGTCACGCCAAACAGTTCGCTTTCAGCCAGCGTTTCGGGAATGGCCGCGCAGTTAATCGGCACAAAGGCGCCCCGACAGCCGGAATGTTCGTAGATACGGCGGGCAAAGGTGTCTTTCCCGGTGCCCGTTTCGCCTTCCAGCACCAAATCAACCTTTAGAGGGGCTAACGTTTGCAGCCAGATATCCAGCCCGTCGTGCACGTTTTCAGAAGGGGGCAACGCCGCTGCCGACCGTGGCATATTCAAGTCGATATCGACAGGTATATGCTTTATCTCCCAATGATTCGAACTGTTTTCTTTCATAAATCCCCCGCTGCCTGGCTTATTCAAGGTCTGGCGTATGAGTCCCACTTATGAACCATAAACGTGAACCATAAAATGATTGCTGCCTGCTGCCGTGAGTCACCTGGGCAGCCCGCTGAATTAATGAGTTTTGTTTATGAGAAGCAGCGATAACCTATCACCGAGTCGAAGATTCACAATCAGGCAAAATTTTAGCGGCCTGTAGGAATATCCCTACACTGGAATACGGAATTAACTGTTCCGATGTCTGGATGGCAGGCTATTTTTTGCGTCACATAATTATCGGGAGGCAATGCTTACTGAGGTTAATTCCGTGAGCCACGCTGAAAAAAAATGTGGATTTTACAAGGTGTATCCAAATGTATTAAAAAGAATCAAAAGTTATCAGATAAAATTTAACTCAATGATTTTTATGTATAAATTTATTAAAAACAGAAAAAACATTGTTTATTACTCACCGGCAGAGGAAAAAATGAAGTTTTTTCTGACAGGCGCAAATTGTGAGACGGATCCTCCGACAGGATTTCCTCACAATCGGCCAGAGCAATAATATATATTTACGATTATTTACAATAAGAACCCCCATCAGACATACCTATTTCGTTTTGAAATATATTTCAATTTTAGTATTTATGTTTAATTGGGAACATTCC
>NZ_JACARU010000084.1:0-4884 GCF_013386425.1 Cedecea sp. P7760
CCCTTTCCAGCTGGAAAGGGATTGATATCAGAGCGCTACCTGCTCCATCGCCTGCAAAATACGCTTATCGGAAATAGGATACGGGGTTCCCAGCTGCTGGGCAAAATAGCTGACGCGCAGCTCTTCTATCATCCAGCGGATCTCCTGCACCTCTTCGTTCTCGCGGCTGGCCGGCGGTAGCTTGTTCAACCACTGCTGCCATGCCTGCTGCACGCTTTCCACTTTCAGCATTTGCGCACGATCGCGGTGAGGATCGATAGCCATTTTTTCCAGCCGCTTCTCGATAGCCTGCAGGTAACGCAGCGTGTCGCCGAGGCGCTTATAGCCGTTGCCGGTCACAAAACCTCGGTAAACCAGGCCGCTCATCTGCGCCTTAACATCCGACAGGCCAAGCGCCATGGTCATATCCACACGCCCTTTCAGCCGTTTGTTGATGTTAAATACCGCAGTAAGGATCTGCTCGACCTGTTTGGCAATCTCAACCACCGTGTCGTTCAACTCTGCGCGTACTTTTTCATGCAGCACCGCAAACCCTTCTTCGCTCCAGACCGGCCCGCCATTTTGCGCAATCAGCTTATCAATACCGCAGGAAATGCAGTCGTCGATAAGCTCCAGCACTTTGCCGTACGGGTTAAAGTAGAGGCCAAGCTTGGCTTTATTCGGCAGCTTTTCATGCAGGTATTTCACCGGCGACGGAATGTTCAGCAGCAGCAGACGGCGCAGCCCGCGCCACATCGCCTGTTGCTGTTCGAGCGGATTATCAAACAGCTTAATCGCCACGCTCTCTTTTTCATCCACCAACGCCGGGAAGGCCTTCATCCGGTAGTTGCCGCGTTTCTGCTCATAGCTTTCAGGCAGCGAACCAAAACTCCAGATGTGCAGCCCGCTCTGCTCGATGCCGTCGTCCGCCACCGCGGACAGCGTCTGCTGAACCTTATCTTTCAGGCCGCCCTTCAGCTCGCTAAGGTCTTTACCCTCTTTCAGCTTTTTATTGTGCTCGTCCACTACGCGGAAGGTCATTTTCAGGTGATCGGGCACCTGATCCCAGTGCCAGTCTTCCCGGTCAATGGTCACGCCCGCCATACGGCGGAATTCGCGCTCAAGGCTGTCCAGCAGCGGGAGTTCCAGCGGCGTAGCCCGGCCTAAAAACGCTTCCGCATAGTTAGGGGCCGGGACAAAGTTGCGTCGCACCGGCTTCGGCAGAGACTTGATCAGGGCGATAATCAGTTCACGGCGCACGCCAGGGATCTGCCACTCAAAACCGGCCTCCTCAACCTGATTAAGCAACGGCAGAGGGATATGAACCGTTACGCCGTCGGCGTCCGCGCCAGGCTCAAACTGATAGGTCAGGCGCAGCTTCAGGTTGCCCTGATGCCAGAAGTTCGGGTAGTCCAGCTTGCTGACCTGCTCCGCGCCTTCCCTGATCAGCATATTTTTTTCGAAATTCAGCAGATCCGGCGTTTCGCGGCCAGTTTTTTTCCACCAGCTATCGAAATGGCGCGCGGAAATCACCTCATGAGAGATGCGCTGGTCATAAAACTCAAACAGCGTTTCGTCGTCCACCAGGATGTCACGGCGGCGAGATTTATGCTCAAGATCTTCGATTTCTGCCCGCAGCTTGAGGTTATCGCGGAAGAAAGCGTGACGGGTTTGCCAGTCGCCCTCCACCAGGGCGTGGCGGATAAACAGCTCGCGGCACAGCGCCGGGTCAATGTCGCTGTAGTTCACCTTACGCGCCGCCACAATCGGCAGGCCATAAAGCGTGACTTTTTCCTGCGCCATCACCGCGCCCTGGGCTTTCTCCCAGTGCGGCTCGCTGTAGGAGCGCTTAATCAGATGCTGCGCCAGCGGCTCAATCCATTCTGGATCGATACGGGCAGCGATGCGCCCCCACAGGCGGCTGGTTTCCACCAGCTCGGCCACCATCGTCCACTTCGGTGGTTTTTTAAATAAGCCGGAGCCAGGGAAGATGGAGAAACGAGCGTTTCGCGCCCCGGTATACTCCTGTTTTTCCGTGTCTTTCTGCCCGATGTGGGACAAGAGCCCCGTCAGCAACGCCGAGTGTACCGCGCGGAAGTCGCCGGGTTCACTGTTCACCGGCAGGCCAAGCTCTTTCACCACCTGCCGCAGCTGGGTATAAATATCCTGCCATTCGCGAACGCGGAGGTAGTTCAGGAAATCCAGCTTGCACTGGCGGCGGAACTGATTCGACGAGAGCGCTTTTTGCTGCTCGCCGAGGTAGTTCCACAGGTTCACGTAAGCCAGGAAGTCTGACTCTTTATCGTGGAAACGGCGATGTTTCTCGTCCGACGCCTGCTGCTTGTCCATCGGGCGCTCGCGCGGGTCCTGAATAGACAACGCGGAGGTAATGATCATCACCTCACGCACGCAGCCAAACCTCTGCGCTTCCAGCACCATTTTGGCGAGGCGCGGGTCGACCGGCAGCTGTGAGAGCTGGCGACCAGATGGCGTCAGTTTATAGACGCTGTGATCTTCATCGCTGGTAATGGCGCCCAGCTCTTCCAGCAGGCGTACGCCGTCCTGGATATTGCGCTTATCCGGCGCTTCAACGAACGGAAACGCCTGAATATCGCCCAGCCCCAGCGCCGTCATCTGCAAAATGACCGACGCGAGGTTGGTTCGCAGAATTTCCGGGTCGGTAAACTCAGGGCGCGACAGGAAGTCGTCTTCGGAGTAAAGACGAATACAGATCCCTTCCGACACGCGACCGCAGCGGCCTTTACGCTGGTTGGCCGAAGCCTGAGAAACCGGCTCAATCGGCAGGCGCTGGACTTTGGTTCGGTAGCTGTAGCGGCTAATACGCGCCGTACCCGGGTCGATAACGTACTTAATACCCGGCACGGTCAGCGAGGTTTCCGCGACGTTGGTCGCCAGCACAATACGCCGCCCGACGTGGGCCTGGAAAACGCGGTTCTGCTCGCTGTTGGACAGGCGAGCATAGAGCGGCAGGATTTCCGTATGCGGCAAATTAAGCTTCGTCAGCGCGTCTGCGGTATCGCGAATTTCCCGCTCGCCGCTCATGAAGATCAGAATATCGCCCGCGCTTTCATGGCCAAGCTCGTCAACGGCATCGAAAATCGCCTGCAGCTGATCGCGGTCGGTATCGTCGTTGTCTTCGACCATCGGGCGGTAGCGCACTTCCACCGGATAAGTGCGGCCCGAAACTTCGATAATCGGCGCGTTATTAAAGTGGCGCGAGAAGCGTTCCGGGTCGATAGTTGCCGAGGTAATAATTATCTTCAGATCGGGGCGCTTCGGCAGCAGCTCGCGCAGGTAGCCGAGCAGGAAGTCGATATTCAGGCTGCGTTCGTGGGCTTCATCGATGATGATGGTGTCGTACTGCATCAGCAGCCTGTCCTGCTGAATTTCAGCCAGCAGGATCCCGTCCGTCATCAGCTTGACCATGGTGTTATCGCCGACGTGGTCGGAGAAACGTACCTTGTAGCCTACGCAGCCGCCGGGTTCGGTTTGCAGCTCTTCCGCAATACGGTTTGCCACGGTACGCGCCGCCAGGCGGCGAGGCTGAGTGTGGCCAATCAGGCCTTTAACACCGCGCCCCAGCTCCATGCAGATTTTTGGCAACTGGGTGGTTTTGCCCGAGCCGGTTTCACCCGCCACGATCACCACCTGGTTTTCGCGCACGGCATTAAGAATGTCCTGTTTTTTCTGGCTGACGGGCAGGTTTTCAGGATAGGTAATCGCCGGCCGCGCGGCTTCGCGCAGCAGCACTTTAGCCGCCGCGGCGTCTATTTCTGCGGCCAGCGTGTCGAATAAGGCCTGCTGAGAATCAGCGTTTTTAATTTTCTTCGCGCCGTGAAGACGGCGAGAAAAGCGTTGTCTGTCGCGGAGCATCAGCCCGTCAAGACGGGCAAACAAAGAGGACAGCGAGGGTTTAGTCATTTCCATTTTATCTATCGTTATTTCGCTACCGGGCACAACCGGATAAGTCACGGCGTTGATTTCAGCTATTTTACCACACCCCGATTTTTAGCGCCTTGTTCAATAAATTCGAATATAGGGTTCGATATATTGCGCTATCTCTGTAATCGGATTGTGAATACATTAAGTCCTAGCGAACGGGCACATTGTCCGACTGACCAAACACTAAGGAATCACCCCATGAGCAAAGTATTAGTTCTGAAATCCAGCATCCTGGCAGGTTACTCTCAGTCCAACCAGCTGTCCGACTATTTTGTTGAACAATGGCGTGAAAAACACAGCGCTGACGAAATCACCGTTCGTGACCTGGCAGCAAACCCAATTCCGGTGCTGGATGGCGAACTGGTCGGTGCTCTGCGCCCTTCTGATGCGGCACTGACGCCGCGCCAGCAGGAAGCTCTGGCGCTGTCTGATGAGCTGATTGCCGAACTGAAAGCGCACGACGTGATTGTGTTCAACGCGCCGATGTACAACTTCAACATCCCTACCCAGTTGAAGAACTACTTCGACCTGGTGGCTCGCGCTGGCGTCACCTTCCGTTACACCGAGAAAGGCCCTGAAGGCCTGGTGACCGGCAAACGTGCCCTGGTTGTGACCAGCCGCGGCGGGATCCACAAAGACACCCCAACCGACCTGCTGGTGCCATACCTGAACGTGTTCCTGGGCTTCATCGGGATCACCGACGTGAACTACGTGTTTGCTGAAGGTTTTGGTTACGGCCCGGAAGTGGCTGCTAAAGCACAAACTGATGCGAAAGCCGCTATCGACAGCATCGTTGCTGCGTAAGATTTGTTCCTGGAGTGACTAACCCTCACCCTGCGCTGTGTCTTAGTCACAAATACGCTCTATGAAGGACTGCCCAAGTTTCCGTTCACTTCCAGTCCTGCTTCACATGTCACCATTCTACCGGTGAACGTCTCGGGA